>JAKAXS010000586.1 GCA_021816505.1 Pseudomonadota bacterium | reverse complement strand
TCGGCATGGGCGGCATCCTTTCGAAGGTGGCCCACCCGCGCGCCTTAGCGGCGGATGCCGTGCTTTTCGATGATCTTCTGATAGCGCGCGACGTCCTTGCCCTTGACGTAGTCAAGCAGCTGGCGACGCAGGCTGACCATCTTGAGCAGGCCGCGACGCGAATGGTTGTCTTTCTTGTGGGTCTTGAAGTGCTCGGTGAGGTGCGTGATGCGCTCCGTGAGGATGGCGACCTGCACTTCGGGCGAGCCCGTATCGTTGGCTTTGGTGGCGTTGTCTTTGATGACGGCAGCCTTGGCTGCCTTGCGCTCTGGCGCGATCAGCGACATCGGAACTCCTTTCAAATTTGGGAGATTGGGCGGGCTCAAAGGCCCTATGGCCACGGCCGGGATGTCGTCCAGCCGGGTCGGGGCCTTGATTACGCGGTATTGGCCGGATTGCAAGGGAAAGCGGCCTCTTACGCCGAAATATGGACTTTTGGCCGCTCTGGATATACATTTCGCGAATGTATATCCATGGAGATTGCTGATGCAAGTTTCGAAATGGGGCAACAGCCTTGCAATCCGGCTTCCTGCGGTGGTGGTCGAGGCGCTCGAGCTGAAGGAGGGCGACGAGGTGGACATTACTGTCGCTGGCTCGCGACAGCTCGACTTGAGCAAGAAGCCCAGCCGGAAGGAGCTGATCGAACGCCTCAAGCAGTTCGAAGGTCGCTTGCCCGCAGACTTCAAGTTCGATCGGGACGAAGCGAATGAGCGGTAGTTTCTTCGATAGCAACGTGTTGGTTTACACTGCGACGAAAGACCCGCGAAAAGCCGAGAGAGCTCGCAACCTGATGGAAATTGGCGGGGTCGTCAGTGTCCAGGTTCTAAACGAAGTTGCAAACGTCACGTTGAAGAAGAAGGCGATGGCGTGGTCTGAGATCCACGCATTTCTGGCCCTGATCAGGGATCTGTTAGAAATTCACGCCGTCGACGTCAGCATTCACGATAGAGGTCTCGCAATTGCCGAGCGGTACCGCCTGTCGATCTACGACGCGATGATTGCGGCTGCGGCTCTGCAAACGGGTTGTGAGACACTCTATTCGGAAGACATGCACGATGGCCTCCTCATCGATGGCCGGCTGCGTGTCACGAACCCCTTCGCGGTAGCGACCTGAAATCAGGTGAAGTTGAACACCCGCGTTGGGCGGATGGCGCCGCGGTCGATTTCGCCGAGGGCGATCAGGCGGCCCTTCGACATCGCATAGACCGGCCCCGACAGCACGGGCGCGTCGCGTCCGCGGATCAATACGGGCTGGCCGCTGCATAGGCTCGCGGCATCCGACGGGCTGATCGACAGCTCGGTCAGGCTGTCGAGCGCGGCTTCGACCGGGAGCAGCATCGCTTCGAGGCTTTCGACGCCGTCAGCGTCCGCGGTGTCGCGCAGTTCGTCGATCGTCATCGCGTCCTCCTCGGAGAACGGGCCGACGCGGGTGCGGCGCAAGGCAATGACGTGGCCATAGCAGCCGAGCGCGCGGCCCATGTCGCGTGCGAGCGCGCGCACGTAGGTGCCCTTGCCGCAGTCGGCCTCGAAGATGGTCGTGTCGGCGTCGACGTGTTCGACGACGCGCAGGTCGTCCACCAGAACGGGTCGCGCTTCGAGTTCGACGGTTTCGCCGCTGCGCGCCAGGTCGTAGGCGCGGTCGCCATCGATCTTGATTGCCGAGAACTGCGGCGGCACCTGCATGATCTCGCCGACGAACTTCGGAAGTTGCGCCTCGATTGCGGCTGCGCTGGGCCGCACGTCGCTCGACTGCGAAGCCGGCCCCTCAGCGTCGTCGGTCGTCGTTTCCACGCCCCACCGGACGGTGAAGCGATAGGACTTCTCGCCGTCGACGGCGTACGACACGGTTTTCGTCGCCTCGCCGAATGCGATCGGCAGAATGCCCGTGGCCAGCGGATCGAGCGTGCCGGCATGCCCGGCCTTCTGCGCATCGAACAGTCGCTTCACCTGGGCCAAAGCGTGCGTCGACGTCAGGCCGAGCGGCTTGTCGAGCACAAGCCAGCCGTGAACGGGAACGCCCTTCTTGCGCCGTGCCATATTATGTTCCTGCCGTGCTGGCGGATGTGTCGAGCACCGGCCCAATGAGTTTTTCGCTGCGTTCGCGCGCGGTCGGGTTCAGTCGCCCGAATACGTCGCGTGTCAAAGCGTCCCGTTCCCCAAGGTCTCGAAAGGCTTCGTTGGGGACCATGAAAAATAGGTTGCCGTGCGAGAACACCACGCCGTCCGCCAGGAGCAGCACCTGACTGATGCCATGCCACTTGACGAAATACTCGATTTCCGGCGTTGCCAGCCGCAAGCCGTCCGGCTCTCCGCGAAAACGCACTGTGCTGTCGAAATCGGCCCGCTGCTTCATCTGCTTCTTGCCGTGGCGGCGCAGCAGCCAGTAACCGAAAACAAAAGCCAGGATGAGCAACGCAATCGGTGTGAAAGCAGGAAGACCGTACTGTGCCAACCAACGGTTGATCGGCCGTGCGAATCCGATGATGAGCGCCAGCGAGGCCACGTAGCCGGCAAATAGCAGGATCGTCATCC
>JAKAXS010000068.1 GCA_021816505.1 Pseudomonadota bacterium | reverse complement strand
GTGTTGCTGTTCAAATTTCAGGGCTTTTCTGGGGCAACGATCCCTTCGGGATGCGTCGGCGGCTGTTCAAATCACGGTGCGGCAACTACGCTGGTCAGACTCAACGTGGGGTTTGGCGATGCGGTTGCTGATTGCAGGCTGGCAGGGACAGGTGGCGCGCGGTCTGGTGGAAATGGCGCCCGGCGATCCCGACGTGACCGCCTGCGCGGTCGGCCGGCCCGCGCTCGACATCTGCGAGGCCAAGACGATCGAGCGGGCGATGGTGAACACGCGCCCGGATGTCGTGATCAATTCCGCCGCGTACACGGCCGTCGACAAGGCCGAGAGCGAGACGTAGCAGGCGTTCCGGATGAACCGCGACGGCGCGCGCGCGCTCGCCGAAGCGGCGGCGAAAGCGGGGGTGCCGATCATCCATATCTCGACCGACTACGTGTTCGACGGCAGCAAGCCTGCGCCCTACGTGGAAGACGACGAGACGGGGCCGGTGACGGTGTACGGCCGGTCGAAGCTGGAAGGCGAACAAGCCGTGGCCGCCGCCAATCCACGTCACGTGATCGTGCGCACGGCGTGGGTGCACAGTCCAGGCGGCAACAATTTCGTGCGCACGATGCTGCGTCTGGCGGGTGAACGCGACAGCCTGCGGGTGGTGGGCGATCAAACAGGCAACCCGACCTACGCGCCGCATCTGTGCGCGGCCATTCTTGAGATCGCGCGGCAGGTGAAGCGCGCAGGCGACGGCTTCAACGGCTGGGGCACATACCACGCCGCGGGGAACGGCGTGACGACCTGGCATGGGCTTGCCAGCGAGGTGATGCGCGTTTCGGGTGAACTGGGCGGACCGAGCGTGCCGGTGCAAGCGATTGCCACTGCCGATTATCCGACTCCGGCCAAACGGCCCGTCAATTCCGCACTCGATTGCAGCAAGCTGGAACGCACGTTCGGAATCACGCTGCCATCTTGGCAGGAGGGCGCAGGCGTGTGCGTGCAGCGGTTGCTTCAAGCGCAGTGATACGCCGCGCTTGACCGTTCCAATGCTAGAACCGAACTGCCAGATTGCCTGTCACGCCGTGGTCACGGGCCGCTGACGATACTTCGCCTTCGTACGTCATGCCGAGCGTCGTCGTGGATGACATGACGGCGTCGAGGCCGGCTTCGAGTACGAGGCTGTCTTCGGCCAGCGGGGCGCCGTTGACGGTGAAGCTTACGCCGGTCGAGAAGGCGTGTGCCGATTCCGGCGCGAGATCGCCGTTGGCATGGCGCCAGCCGATGGACCCACGCGCCGTGGCGTACAGCGCGCCGATGCGCAGGCCGTAGGCACCACGAACGCCAAGCGTCGAAAACGTGACGTCAGTGCTGCCGCCGAGGCTCGTGAGCGCAGCTGCGCCGCCGTTCTCCGTGAAGCCGTCGGCGTCGAACAGGACGTGCGCGACATTGGCGAAAGCTTCCAGTCCGACGCTCCCGCGCAACGGAACCGTGTAGCCGACTTCGGCGAATGCCTGGGTCGACGACGCGCTGTAGCCGGCTTCGAGCCGGTCGGCGAAGCCGGCGAACACGACCGCGCGATCCGTCTCGATGTCGTGCCAGGTGTGGGCGATGCTGGCGCGAAGTGCGAGGCGATCCCGGTTCGTGCCGGCATAGGCGCCGAGATGAGTGTTGTCGCTCTCGCCGGAGGAGGCGACGGAGCGCGCGACGAAATCGGAGCGGCTAGTGCCAGTGAACGCACCCGCACGCCAGCCGCCGCCGATAGACCCATCGCCGCCGATGAGCAGACCGGCCGTGTCGCGATCGAGTGCTGCGGCATTCCCGTCGCTGTCGGTCGATCCCCATGTGCCGAATGCCTGGCTCCACAGCGCGAAGCGTTGCGTCGTCGGTGCCGCGAGGTCTCGATTGCGATCGCGCGCTACGAGGCCGCCGAGCGAGGACCGGCCGGCGAGAGCCGCATCATCGCCGCGCGGGCCACCGAGGTTGTTTCCGGTGCCGAAGGCCATGATTGGCGCGCTGCTGGCGGCGACGCCGCCTGCGGAGGCGCGCAGGCGGTGGTTTACGCTACCCGAAACGGAATGCGTGCCGGAAATCAGCGCGGAGGCTGCCGCGCCGTGCACTTCGCCCGACAGCTGGTTCAGCGCGTGGCGAACCTGCCCCGCATCGTTCGGCAGCGTCGCGAACGCGTTCTTGGCACCGTTGGTGCCGTCCACGGTGTCGAGCGCGGCGGACGTTGCCAGTTCGTTGCCGGACCGCGCGTAGGTCACGAAGCCAACATCGTTGCGCACCAGCCGCAGGTCTACGAACGCAGCACCGTAAAGCAGCTCGGGATCGAGGAAGGCGTAGCTTGACGTCACGGCGTCGAACGTGCCGGCGATTGTCGCCGCTTCGAGGATGCGATACGTGGCGTCTGGCCGATAGGCACCAGCCAGGCCGATGTGGCGCACGGTGGCGCCCGTCAGGTTTGCCGTGCCGGTCACCATCGTTTTGTCGCTGGCCGTGTTCGTGGGATTAACCTCCACGTCGAAGAAGCTCCCGGCAGCGAACGACAAGCCACCGACCGTGATCGTGCCGATCGAATTGCCCGGCGCGAAGATGCCGCCGGCGTCCACCGTCACAGCGCCCCCGATGCTTCCGGAGCCGCCGAGCGTGGCGCTATTGTGGACAATCACATCGCCGCCAAGCTGCCCGTTCACCGCAAGGCGGCCGCCTGCCAATTCCGTAGCGCTGAAAAATAGGGTGCCGCTGTTGCCGGTCAGCGTCACCGAACCGGTGCCCGACTTGATCAGGGTGCCGAAGCCTGTGATGTCACCGGCATACGTCCCATCGGTGGATTGATCGAACCGCAGCGTGGTGCCGGGATCGAAGTAGATATTGCCCTGCAGACTAGTCGTCGTGCCGATCAACTCGCCATTATCCAATGACGTGCCACCCGAATAGGAATTCAAGCCTGTCAGGGTGAGAATGCCACCATTGGTTTTGACGAGACTGCCCGTCCCGCTGATATCGCCGGCAAACGATCCCCCGCCGCTGATCTCCAGCGTTGCGTTGTTGATAATGTCGCCTTGCAGGCTCGCAGTGTCGCCGACGAGCCTGCCGCCTGAGATGATCGTGCCGCCTGCATAGGTATTCGTGCCGGTAAGGGTCAACGTGCCGGTGCCAGACTTCGTCAGGCTGCCGGCGCCTGTGATGTCGCCGCCAAATGTTGTCGTAAGAACCTGGTTTATCGTGAGGTCCGCGCTGCCAAGGGTGAGCAAGCCTGACCAGCCGCTCAGCTGGCCCATCGTCAAGTCATGGCCATTGAGATCGAGGGTGCCACCGTCGATAACGTATTCTGCGTTGCTGGCCAGCGATCCGGTGCTACCGGCGCGAACGACGCCGTTGATGACGGCCAACTGCTTGAACGTGTTGGTACCGCTGAGCGTCACCGTGCCGGTGTTGTCCTTGATCAGATAGCCATCGGAGCCGGTGATGTCGTTGGAGATCATCACGTTGGTCGCCTGATCGAATGTAACGCCCGCGTTGTTGAGGTTGATGTCGCCGAGTAAACCGGTTGTGGCGTTTATGAAGCTCAATGTATTCGTTCCGCCTCCGGTGAAGCGGATTGCATCCGCGCGGGTGGTGCCGTCGCCGTCGAGGCCTCCGCTCACCGTGCCGCTGATGGTGAGTATCAGATCTCTGCCGACGATGCCGGCGCCGCCTTCGGCGTAGATGGACCCTCGGCGTGCGCCCATCGCGCCGCCCTCACCGGCGCCGCCGCGGCCTGAATCGATCAGAGGGAAAACCGTGTCGCCGTTGCCGCCCGTTACGTTGCCGTGGACGGTGATAATGGTGCCAAACGGGACGGTGCTGAACAGGCCTGCGCCACCACCACCGCCGCCGCCACCGCCGTTGCCACCAGTAATCGTAGCGCCAGCCTGGATCGTGGTGGCTGATATATTGTCTGAAACGACAAAACCCGCGCCGCCCCCTCCGCCGCCGCCTCGCCCGAACCCGCCGCCGCTACCCGCGCCGCCGGAGCCCCCCGTAAAGTCGCTATTGATGAGACCGTAGCCAAGCATCCCGCTACCGCCACCGCCACCGCCACTACCGGACCCAATCCCGTTGCCTCCGTTGGTGCCGATCGTGCCACCTGCCCCGCCTCCAACGACTCCCAGGCCATCGCCTCCGCGACCACCTTCGCCTGTCGCGCTGTCGCCGGCGCTGTGGCCCGGACCGGCGAAGTCTGGATCAGCGTAGAAGCCGAAGCCCCCTTCGCCGCCTGCCAGTGCTGAGCTGGCCAATATCAACGCGATGAAAGACACAGACGTGTGCGCTGCAGCACGTTGATATCGGCTTTCGTCACGAACTCGCATGCTGCCCCCGCTGCATCCCTCACGTGTTCAACCGGGATAACTCAGGGGGCTGTGGAATTGAGCGGCGATCACCAGTCGGAGCGCGTTTGCGGCGCTGAGTGCAGAGAGCTGCGGCGCTCAATGCAAAAAACGGCCCTACATGCCGGCAATCCAGTCGCGCCAGCGGGCCGAGCCGGGCGAATCCGGCGAATCACTTGCGCCTTGCCGCGCAAGTTCGCGCACTTGACTGGGTGTCATGCCGTAGGCTTTGCGGAAGGCGTCGTTGAAATTCTTGCGCTGCGTAAAACCATGCGCCTCGGCGAGGTCTGTGATGGACGTGCCGGCGTATGCGGAGCTGCGCAAGGCCGCATGCACCAGACGGAGCCGCTGCCTGCGCACGTAGGCTTCGAAGCCATCATAGGCCTGGAACAGGTAGTAGGTCTTGCGTTTGGAGATGCCGAAGGCTTTCGCGACAACGTCGACCGAGAGGTCTGGGTCGAGTGCGGCGCGGTTGACGTAACGGCGGACGGCCCCGCCCAGTGCGGTATCGATGCCATTAAGGGTTTCAGGCGCGACGCGCCCATTCATGGCGGCAGCGATGAGCTGCACGGTTGGTTGAACGACGCCTGCCGCCTCGTCGATGTCCAGATGCGCCGCATTCCGCCACAGATTGTGCACGTGACCGCGCAACAGCGACGCAAGCGGCGTGCTGGCGCGCAGAACCTGCATGTTGTGCGCATCGGGCTCGGAAAGCAACGGCGCCAGCACGGCGCGCGGCACGAACAGGTGCAAGGTCGTACTGTCGGTCATCGCGATGGACTGCGGTTGAGCCTTGTCCAGAACAAGAATGTCGCCGCCGCTCGCCTCGTCGCCGTTGTCACGCCGGGTCCATGCGCCCTTTTCCTGGAGCTGGATGGCGTAGCAATCGATCAAGTCGCGGCTGATGCGGAAGCGTGAGCGCTCATAGCTCTGCGCGACGGTCTGGCATTCGCCGAGCATAAGCGTTTCAAACTGATAGGCATCGACCTTCGCGAAGAAGTCGTCGGAGGCCTTGTCTACAAGGCGGATGCCGTACATCACGCCGATATTTTCTTCCCATGCGCTGAGAGCCTTGGCACGCGACAGGGATTTGGTGTCTAGAACGGAGCGTGGAATTTTTGCGGTCATGGATCACGGTGCAGCGTGAGAGTCGCCACGGACAAGGCATGCCAACGCCGATCCGCTCATTAGTTTTTATACGGATTGCTGCATTCCGCAAAGGCCCTAGCGCGGTGCGTGTCGCCGCGCGCGCTTATTCGTCAGCTCAGGCGGGATCGACCACCATCAGCAGATCCTTGGCGTCGATGATGTTGCCGGGGTTGACGAGGATCTGTTTCACGATGCCGGCGGCGGGTGCGCGAAGCGCTGTTTCCATCTTCATGGCCTCCAGCGTCATCAGCACGTCGCCGGCGCGCACGCGTTGGCTTTCCTTCACAGCCACGGACGAGACCGTGCCCGGGAACGGCGCCGCAATGTGCGCGTCGTTGCCGTCGTCTGCCTTGCGGCGCGTCAGCGTCTTGGCGGCGACCGAGCGGTTCGGCACCTTGATGACGCGCGGCTGGCCGTTCAACTCGAAGAAGACGCGGACCTGGCCTTCGTCGTCCGTATCGCCGATGGTCTGCAGCAGGATGACGAGGTTCTTGCCGGCCTCCAGTTCCACCGTTATCTCGTCGCCCGGCGACATGCCGTAGAAGAACACGGGCGTCGGCAGCACGGAGACGGGGCCGAACTTGCGCGAGATGGCCGCGAACTCGGTGAAGATGCGCGGGTACATCAGGTAGCTCGCCAGCTCCTGCTCGGTGAGGCGGCGGCCGCACTTCTTTTCCGCCTCGGCACGGACCGAGACGAGATTGGCCGGTTCCAGCAACGCGCCGGGGCGGCCTTCGATCGGCTTTTCGTCGCCCAGGACTTTCGCCTGAAGCGCCTTGGGCCATCCGCCGGGAGGCTGGCCGAGTTCGCCGCGCATCATGTCCACGACGCTGCCCGGGAAGGCGACGTCGCGCGCCGGGTCCATCACATCCTTGGCGGTGATGTTCTGGCTGACCATCATCAGCGCCATGTCGCCCACCACCTTCGACGACGGCGTGACCTTGATGATGTCGCCGAACATGTCGTTAGCCTCGCGATAGGCCTTGGCGACATCCTGCCAACGTGCTTCCAGGCCCAGCGCGCGTGCCTGTTCCTTCAGGTTGGTGAACTGCCCGCCCGGCATCTCGTGCAGATAGACTTCCGACGCGCCGCTCTTCTGGTCGCTCTCGAAACCGGCGTAGCGGGCGCGAACCGCTTCCCAGTAGAACGAGATGCGGCGCACGGCATCGGGATCGAGGCCCGTGTCGCGCTCGGTATGGCGCAGGGCCTCGACGAGCGAGCCCAGGCACGGCTGCGAGGTGGTGCCGGACATGGCGTCCATCGCCGCATCGACCGCATCGACGCCGGCGTCGATGGCCGCCAGCAGCGAAGCGCCGGCCATGCCGGACGTATCGTGCGTGTGGAAGTGGATCGGCAGGTCGGTCGCTTCCTTCAGCGCCTTGACCAGTACGCGCGCGGCGGCGGGCTTCAGCAGACCCGCCATGTCCTTGATGCCGAGGATGTGGACGCCCGCCTGCTCCAGCTCCTTGGCGAGGCCCACGTAGTATTTCAGATCGTACTTGGCGCGGTTGGGATCGAGGATGTCGCCAGTGTAGCAGAGCGCGCCTTCGCACAGCTTGCCGTTGTCCAGGATCGCGTCGATCGAGACGCGCATCTGCTCCACCCAGTTGAGGCAGTCGAAGATGCGGAACAGGTCCATTCCGGCGTGGGCCGCCTGCTCGATGAAGTAGCGCACGACGTTGTCGGGATAGGTGGTGTAGCCGACGCCGTTGGCGCCGCGCACCAGCATCTGCGTCATGATGTTGGGTACCGCCTCGCGGATCTCGGTCAGCCGTTCCCACGGGTCTTCCGACAGAAAGCGCATGGCGACGTCGAACGTGGCACCGCCCCAGCATTCGAGCGAGAACATCTGCGGCGTGCCGCGGCTGTAGGCCTCGGCGGCGGCGACGATGTCGTACGTGCGGCAGCGGGTGGCAAGCAGCGACTGGTGCGCGTCGCGCATCGAGGTATCGGTGATGAGGACGCGCTTCTGGTCCTTCATCCACTGCGCGAACTTCTTCGGCCCGAGCTTTGCCAGCAGCTGGCGCGTGCCCTCCTCCGGTTCGCGGCGGAACAGCGGCGGCGTCAGCGGCAGGGACGATGCCGGCGGCTTCGACCGGCCCTTGGTTTCGGGATGACCGTTGACGGTGACGTCGGCGATCCAGCTCAAGAGCTTCGTGGCGCGGTCGCGACGCTTGGTGAAGGCGAACAGTTCCGGCGTCTCGTCGATGAAGCGGGTCGTCGCCTCGTTGGCGCGGAACTTGGGATGCGCCAGGACGGCTTCCAGGAACGGCAGGTTCGTCGCCACGCCGCGGATGCGATACTCCTCGAGCGCGCGGCGCATGCGGTCGATGGCTTCGCCCGACGTCGGCGCCCAGGCCGTCACCTTCTCCAGCATGGGATCGTAGAAGCGCGTGACGACGGCGCCCGAATAGGCCGTGCCGCCGTCGATGCGGATGCCGAAGCCCATGGCACCGCGATAGGCGGTGATGCGGCCATAGTCCGGCATGAAGTTGTTTTCCGGGTTCTCGGTCGTGATGCGGCACTGCAGGGCGTGGCCGTTGAGCGAGATCTGCTTCTGCGTGGGAATGCCCGTCTCGGCGCGCTTGCCGATGCGGCCGCCCTCGGCGATGCGGATCTGCGCCTTCACGATATCGAGGCCGGTGACGACCTCGGTTACCGTGTGCTCTACCTGGATGCGCGGGTTGACCTCGATGAAATAGAACTTGCCGTTATCGGCATCCATGAGGAACTCGACCGTGCCGGCGCCGACGTAGTTCGTCGCCTTGCCGATCTTGATGGCGGCTTCGCACAAGCCGTGCCGCTGATCGCTGTCGAGATAGGGCGCGGGCGCGCGCTCGACGACTTTCTGGTTGCGGCGCTGGATCGTGCAGTCGCGCTCGAACAGATGCACGATGTTGCCCGCGCGATCCCCGAGGATCTGCACCTCGACGTGGCGGGCGCGGCGGACGAGTTTTTCCAGGTAGACGTCGTCCTTGCCGAACGCGGACTTTGCCTCGCGCTTGGCGGACGTGACGCTGTCGATCAGGATGCTCTCGTCCTCGATGGGACGCATGCCGCGGCCGCCGCCGCCCCAGGATGCCTTGAGCATCACCGGATAGCCGACGCCCTTGGCCAGTTCCTTGATCTTCTTGGGATCGTCGGGAAGCGGGTCGGTCGCGGGCATCACCGGCACGCCGATGGAGATGGCGAGGTTGCGTGCATCGACCTTGTTGCCGAGCGTGCGCAGGGTCGAAGGTTGCGGGCCGATGAAGATGATGCCGGCCTCGGCGCAGGCCTCGGCGAATTCCGGGCTTTCCGACAGGAAGCCGTAGCCCGGGTGAATGGCGTCGACCTTGGCGGCGGTGGCGACGCGGATGATCTCCGGAATGGAGAGATAGGATTCGAGCGGCCCGAGCGGACGTTCCAGATGCGGGCCGCGTCCGATCAGATAGGCTTCATCCGACTTGAAGCGGTGGAGCGAGAGCTTGTCCTCCTCCGCGTAAACGGCGACGGTCTCGATATCGAGTTCAGTCGCGGCGCGAAACACGCGGATGGCGATCTCGGAGCGGTTGGCAACGAGCAGACGGCGAATCTTGGGCATTGGACCTTGGTCGAAAGCGGTGGGCGCTGGTCAAATCTTTAGACCAAAAACCGCGCCAGCGGAAACCGCTTCTCGATGAGAACTTGTTGCTACACGCCGACGTCGTCCGCGCAGGTGGCCGGCTCGCCCTTGATCCAGCCGCGGGCGGTCCAGGAAGGCCTGTCGCTGGGGGCGGCCTGCGCTTCCTCGACGGTGCGCGCGGCGAAGTAGAACTCGAAGCAGTTTTCGCTGACCCGCTGCACGCGGTAGCAGCCGCCCGACGGGTCGGCATCGTAGATCGTGCAGAACGAACCGGCCTGCAGCGACCAGCGGCCCTGCGTTTCGCGCTTGTCATCCTTGTAGTTGAGCCGGCCGTCGCCGTCGTAACGCTCCACGAACTTCGCGCCGTCGGCGTAATGGCCCTCGATGGTCTTGCCGGAGAAGGCCTGATTGAGGGCGCTTTCGCCCATCCACTGCGACAGGGCCAGCGCCGGGATGGGCGCGCAGATGGTAAACGACAGCAGGACGGCAATCGAACGCGACATGGGACCAAATCTCCGGGCCGGGTCACCGCCGGCAGCGGCTTTCATGACTTGCCACGCGATTGTGACGGGGTGAGGCCCCTCCGGCGCGGCATGAAAGAACCTTGAAAGGCGGACGGACGACAGTTAAGTGTCCGCTCATCCTGAGCGGCGATTGGCCGCTCGTTCGTCTTTGCAAAACTGGACATCTGACATGGGCTACAAGGTCGCCGTCGTGGGCGCCACGGGCAACGTGGGCCGCGAAATGCTGAACGTTCTCGCCGAGCGGAATTTTCCGATCGACGAGATCTATCCGATCGCTTCGCGCCGTTCGCTCGGCACGGAAGTGTCGTTCGGCGACAAGACGCTCAAATGCCTGGCGCTCGACCAGTTCGATTTCTCGAAGGCCGATTTCTGCCTGATGTCTGCCGGGTCGGCGGTATCGAAGGAATGGTCGCCGCGCATCGGCGCGACGGGCTGCATCGTGATCGATAACTCGTCGTGCTGGCGCTACGACCAGGACGTGCCGCTGGTCGTGCCCGAGGTGAACCCGGAGGCCATTCGCGGCTACACCAAGAAGAACATCATCGCCAACCCCAACTGCTCGACCGCGCAACTCGTGGTCGTGTTGAAGCCGTTGCACGACGCAGCCACGATCAAGCGCGTCGT
>JAKAXS010000067.1 GCA_021816505.1 Pseudomonadota bacterium | reverse complement strand
CTTCATCACCTCGACCTTCAAAACCATGTCGGGCCGCGAAGTTGTGCTCAACATCCACGTCGAGCATGGCAAGGAGGCGCGCGCCGCGTGGGCGATGGACTCGCTCAAGCGCTCCATGGCGTGGGACGAGAAGCGTTTCGGCCGCGAGTATGACCTCGACGTGTTCAACATCGTTGCCGTGTCGGACTTCAACATGGGGGCCATGGAGAACAAGGGCCTCAACATTTTCAACGATCGCCTGATCCTCGCCTCGCCCGAAACGGCCACGGACAACATCTTCGAGGCGATCGAGAGCGTCGTCGCCCACGAGTATTTCCACAACTGGACGGGCAACCGCATCACCTGCCGCGACTGGTTCCAGTTGTGCCTCAAGGAAGGGCTGACCGTTTTCCGCGATCAGGAATTCACGGGCGATGAGCGGTCGCGCGCCGTGCAGCGCATCACGGACGTGCGCCAGCTGAAAGCGATGCAGTTTCCCGAGGACGCCGGGCCCTTGGCGCATCCGGTACGGCCGGAGACGTACATCGAGATCAACAACTTCTACACCGCGACGGTCTACGAGAAGGGTGCCGAACTGGTCCGCATGATCCAGACCATCCTGGGCGAGGATCTCTTCCGCACCGGCATGGACCTTTATTTCGAGCGGCACGACGGCGAGGCCGCCACGATCGAAGACTTCCTGAAATGCTTCGAGGATGCGAGCGGGCGCGACCTGTCGCATTTCGCGCTGTGGTATTCGCAAGCCGGCACGCCCGAGCTCGTTTGCTCGCTCGACTGGAATCGCGCCGCCAAGTCGGCAAAGCTCACCGTCGAGCAGGTGCTGCGGCCGACGCCCGGCCAGCCGAAGAAGAAGCCGCTGCACATTCCGCTCAAGTTCGGCTTGATCAATCACAACGGCGCCGAGATGGCGCTGGACACCGTTGACGGCGGCGTCCTCGACGACGGCATCCTGCACGTCACCAAGCGCCGGCAGACGTTCGACCTGAAGGGTGTTGGCTCGCGCCCCGTGCCGTCCCTGCTGCGCGGATTTTCCGCCCCCGTGAACGTCACGATCGACATCAGCGATCGCGATCTCGAATTCCTCATGGCGCACGACGGCGATCAGTTCAATCGCTGGCAAGCGGCGAACACCTACGCCACGCGCACGCTGAAGCAGATCGCCGCCTCGCTGGGTGAAGGCAAACGCTCGACCCGCGGCGCCGGCTTCGCACGCGCGCTGGCGAAGACGATCTCCGACGACAGCCTCGAGCCCGCGTACCGCGCCGAGATCCTGAAGTTGCCGAGCCAATCGGATGTGGCGCGCGAAATCGGCCAGAACGTCGATCCCGATCATGTCTTCAAGGCCCACCGGCAGCTGATCCGCCAGGTCGGAACGCTGCTGGGGCCGCAACTCGAAGACATCTATCGGCAGATGACGCCGAAGAAGGGCACCTTCTCGCCGGATGCCGCCAGCGCCGGCTGCCGGTCACTGCGCAATGCGGCGCTGACGCTGCTGACCGCCCGCAACTGGCCCAACGACCGCGAACGCCTCTCGGAGCACTTCTTCAAAGCCGGAAACATGACGGACGAGGCGCACGCCCTGTTCCTGCTGGCCGCTCAAGACGTGCCGGAGCGGAGCAAGGCGTTGCAACGGTTCTTCGATCGCTGGAAGGGCGATCACCTGGTGATCGACACCTGGTTCGCGGCGCAAGCTCAATCGCCGCTTGCCGGTACGCTGCGGGAAATCGAGGCGCTTACCCGCCATCCGCTGTTCGCGCTCACCGCGCCCAACAAGGTGCGGGCCCTGGTCGGCAACTTCGCCATGGGCAACCCGCTGCAATTCAACCGGGCCGATGGCAGCGGCTACGAGTTCGTGGTGGCGCAGGTTGTGGCGCTCGACCAGTTCAATCCGCAGATCGCGGCCCGTATTCTGGGCGCTTTCCGCAGCTTCAAGGCGCTGGAACCCAAGCGGAGATCTCTTGCGCGCAAAGCCCTGCAACGAGTTGCAAAGGCTCAGCAAACCTCCAGGGACGTTTACGAAATTGTGTCAAAAATGTTGGAGGCCTAACAATTTCGAAAATTCCGCTTGTGGCCGACTCGCTTCCCGCTCGACTCACCTGCGCAAATCAGTTGAAGTGAATTTATGCGGTTCGAGGGCGCGTATCCCTTCGAACGCTTGGCGGACTATAAAAAATCAGGAATCTGGACAATGGAGCGGGCAATGTCAGCCGCTTCACGGGGAAGCTTTGCGCCCGCGCAAGCCCTCGTGGCAAGCATCTGCCGGATCGGGCGCCGGGCAGGTGGTGCCATAGATCCAGACCTCTTCCGCTTCGTCCAAATCTTAACGGCCCTGCTCCTGATTGGTTGTGCGGCATACGAGTTCTGGCTGGGTGGGCGGGCGTTCCCGCTCGTGCTGTTGGCCAGCGGCGCGGTCCTGGTCTTGGCGGCTTGGCATGGCGCCGACGACAGCCGGAAACCCGATGACGCGGGAAGCGCAAACCCATCTGACGCCTTTCAATCGGAAATCATCCTGCAGCTGACCGCCCAGCGCGCTGCGGACCATGTCAAGCCGGCAGCCAGTTCATCGCTGAGCCATGAGGCCTGGGGCGATCTGATGGCCAGGGTCAGCCACGATCTGCGGACGCCCCTGAATGCCGTGATCGGCTTTTCGGACGTCATGGATTCTGAGCTGTTCGGCCCCTTGGGCGACGGCCGCTATCGCGAGTACATCACCCATATCCGCAACAGCGGCCGGGAACTTCTCAGGTCGGCCGAAGACACGCTGGCCATGACGGCGCTGCTCGGCGGAGCGGCCTCGGCTGGCGACTCGATCAACCTCGAGGCGCTGACGTGCGAAGCCGCCCGTTCGGCCGGCGTGGCAGCCGTCGATGTGGCGGTCGATCCCGATATCGACGTCATCGGCGAGCGGCGCGGACTTCGGCAGGCACTCGTGAATTTGTTGTCCGAGGGACATCTGCGTGCACACGGCGGCGGTCAGGTGCGCGTCGGCGCGACGGTGGAAGACGAGTTCGTGATCGTCGAGGTCACGGCGTCTGGCGGGAAAGATACTGCGGCCAGCACCGGCCAGGAGGCCTCGTTGCATGTTTGCATGGCCCGCGTTCTGCTGGAGTTGCAGGGGGCTCGATTGATCGAGATCGCCCAGGGCGGAGAATGGCGGGCGGTGACGGTCGTCAGCCGCGCCGCGCAGACGGACTTCTTTGCCGCCGGCACGGTGCCGATGGGCTGGAAGCCGCGCGCCCGGCGCGACCTTCGGGTGCCGGCCTAGCCTCTACTTACTTCGCCTTGGTGCCGGGCTCGGTCTCGCCGCCATGGTCGGGTTTTCCACCACGCCAGAACAATCTCGGCTGCCGCTTCTTCCACCACTCCGCCAGCTGCGCGCGCTCTTCAGGCGTCAGCTTTTCGGCGGTATCGATGAAGTAGTCCGACACGAGCACGCGGAGCTTCGATTCCGCCTCGTCGATCTTCGCGATCGAAGCGCTCAGCTTGGCCTTGTCATAGGGCTCCGCCACGAGCACGCCCGTCGCTTCCCGGCGCGCGGTGCGCGCTGCTTCGCGCAGTTCGCGAAACTTCGGCCGCTGCTGCTCGAATGACTGGCGAAGCACGTCGCCGCGGTCCTTCGGCAGCGTATGCGAAAAGCCCTTGAGGCCGAACTCGCCGCGGCCCCCGTGGTGCGGGCCGGCGATAATGGCGCCGGCGATCAGGCCGACGCCCAGCAGATTGACCGCGAGCGAGCACAGCAGCGCCGTGCGCAGCTTGCGCTTGGACCACCCGCCCGTCTCTTCACTCTGCGGCACGGTATCGCTCACAGCAGATCCTCCTCGATCAGGCTGGAGCGGTTGCCGTCGATCACCAGTTCCGTCACGTCGGCTTCGGCGACATCGACCTCACCAAACGAGGGGATCGCTTGATTGAGCAGGCCCGACGTGCCGACGAACGCACCGACGAACAGCGACGCGGCGAGCAAGGCCGCGGCCTGCCACGAACTGCGCTGGTGTACCGGGGGGCGCCGCTGGGCAACGGGAGCCGAAGCCCTGCGGCCCGCCGTAATCGGCACGACATTGCCGGGCGCGGCCGTACGTTCGGCGTCGGCCGCGGCGACGATCCTGTCGATCAGGCCCGCATAGCGCGCGTCGTTCGGCGCCGGTGCCTGATCCAGCAATTTGTCGAATGCCGCCGCCTCGGCCAGCAGACGCTGGGCTTCCTCGTTGCCGGCGATCAGCGGCGCGAAGCGCAGGCGTTCCTGGGCAGGCCAGCGCGTGCGATCGGCGCCGGAAATATCCAGCCGATTGATCAGTGCCGTCAGTTCGCTTGCCTGTGTCATGACGCTCTCGTTTCCGGCGTTCGCCGTCTTAAACTCGTTGTTTCCATAACGGTGGAGACCGCCTTCACCCGTCGTTCTCCAAAAGTTCTTTCCATTCATTCGCCAAACCGGCCTTCAGGGCGCGTCTGGCGCGCGCCAGGAGGGATTCGACGGCTTCGTCTGAAATTCCCATCGCCTGGCCCACCTCCACCTGACTAAGGCCCTCATGGTGAAACAGCGTGAGCGCCAGCCGTTGCCGCTCGGGCAGGGCCTGCATGGCCGCAGCGACGCGTGCCGACAGCTCCTGTCCCTCCAGATTCGTAACCTGAGTCGCTGGCTCGGCCACCTCGGGCACCTCATCCGTCACCACGGTTCGATGGCCGGACCGCACGCGATCGATGCAGAGGTTCGACGTCACGCGGCGCAACCAAGGACGCAGGCCGCCCGGGCCCAATTCCAGCCCAGCAGCGGAGCGCCAAAGCCGCAGCATCGCCTCCTGGGCAATATCTTCCGCCTCCGCCTCATCCTTCAGCATGCGCCGTGCGATGCCGGAAACGATGGCGATGTGGCGGCTCACCAGGTCGCGAAACGCGGCGCTGTCGCCCGCCCGCAGGCGCGCCACCAGTGCGGCGTCCACGGCATCGTCCTGAGCGCGCGCATGGGCGTCGCGTTGACCCGGTTCGCTCTTGTTTGCCGTCACGTGATGCGGCCTCGGCGGGGTTGCTAGGGAGCTGGTCTGTCTCATTAGCATATCGGATCAGCTATGCACTCCGTGGCCGGCGGTGACGGCCGTTCACTGACACAAACGGAGGCAGGCGATATTTCCGTCGCCGATCACACCACCAGGTCGTCGAACAGCTGCGCGACGCCGGCAAGGCGCTGGCGGACATCAGCTTGAAGGGCGTCGAAACTCGGCGCGTCGCCGGCTCGCGCCAGCAGTTCCTTCAAGCCGCGCGGCGCCGCATCCGGGTCGAACGAGCCATCGAGGCAAAGGCGCAGAACCTGCGTCAGGTTGTGAATGAGGCGTGCCGCCTGGATGAGGGTCGTCGCGTCCGCCTCAGCCAGCACGCCCGCCGCGCGCAGCTTTTCGAAGGCTCTGATCGTATTCTGATCGAGGATCTCGGGATGCGCGTGGGCATGCACCAGTTGCAGATACTGGGCGATGAACTCCAGATCGACCAGACCTCCGCGGACCTGCTTCAGGTCCCAGATGTTCTCTGTCTTCTTTTCCTTCCAGATCAGCCCGCGCATCTCGACCACGTCCTTGGCGATCTTGGCGCGGTCGCGGGGCCTGACGAGAACGTCGTGGATGGCAGCCTCGACGCTTCGGCACAATTCGGGTGGACCGCTGATGGCGCGCGCCCGCGTCAGGGCCAGGTGTTCCCAGGTCCAGGCCTCGCTCGCCTGGTAGCTGACGAAGCTCGACAGCTGTGTCGCGACGGGTCCCTTCAGACCCGACGGACGCAGCCGCATGTCCACCTCGTAGAGCGTGCCCTCCGCCGTCGGCGACGACAGCGCGGTGATGAGGCGTTGCGTGATGCGCGTGTAATACTGGTTGGGAGACAATGGCCGCTCGCCGTCCGAAGCCGTCACGCCATCCTCGAAGTCGTAGATGACGATCAGATCCAGATCGGAATTCGCCGTCATCTCGTGGCCGCCGAGCTTGCCCATGGCGACCACGGTCGCCGACCCGCCCGGCATCGCACCGTTGATGCGCAGCAGTTCGTCCTCAACCGCGGCCTGCAGCGCGCGGATCAGCCGCTCGGCCAGCAACGCGTAGGCATCGCCGGCCTGGCCGGCGTCGATCATGCCGGACAGCACGCGGACGCCGATAAGGAAGATCTGCTCGCTGCCGACGACGCGGGCACGATCCAGGACATCCTGCAGGTCGCTCGTGCCGGCCAGTTCGGTCTCGATGATGCGATCAAGTTCCTCGGCGGTCGCATGGGTACCGAGCGTGCGGGGATCGAGCACGGCATCGAGCAGGCGGCGGCGGCGCGACAGGATGCGGGCAAGGCGCGGCGCTGATCCCATGATGTCGGCCACGAGACGCAGCAGGCCGGGGTTGGCGCGCAAAAGCGAGAACAGCTGAATGCCGGTCGGCAACTCGGAAACGAAGCGGTCGAAGCTGGCAAAGGCGCGGTCGGGATCTGCGGTGTCGGCCAGCGCTGCGATCAGCAGCGGCTGCACTTCGGTCAGTCGCTCGCGTGAGGGCGCCGAACGTACGGCTGCATAGCGGCCGTGGTGCCAGCCACGCACGGTGGCCAGCACTTGCGACGGCTGGCTGTACCCCAGCGCCTTCAACGCCTCGACCGTACCGGGATCGTCGTCTTCGCCGGCGAACACCATGTTCGCGCCGGCGTTGGTCAGTTCCGGCATGTCCTCGAACAGCACGGCATAGTGGCGCTGCACCGTCGTCAGGAACGACGTCAGCTCCTTGGCAAAGGCGTCCAGGCTGGCATAGCCGGCGAAGCGTGCGAAGCTTTCCAGCCGGTCACCGGCCTCCGGCAGCGTATGCGTTTGCTCGTCCGCCACCATCTGGATGCGGTGCTCGATCTCGCGCAGATAGAGATACGCTGCCTCCAGATCGAGGCGCACCTGCTCCTTGATCCAGCCACGCGCCACGAGCGTCTTCAGCGCCTCCAGCGTGGGGCGAACGCGCAGCTCCTTCTGCCGTCCGCCGGCGATGAGCTGTTGCGTCTGCGCGAAGAACTCGATCTCGCGAATGCCGCCGCGACCCAGCTTCACGTTGTGACCGGCGACGCCGATGCCGCTGAGGCCGCGGAAAGCGTTGATCTGCCGCTTCATCGCATGCACGTCGGCGATCGCCGCGAAATCGAGATACTTGCGCCAGACGAAGGGCGCGAGATCCGCCAGCAGCATGTCGCCGGCTTCGATGTCTCCGGCAACGGGGCGCGCCTTGATCAGCGCCGCGCGCTCCCAATTCTGGCCGAAGCTTTCGTAGTAGATGAGCGCGGCCTCGGTGGACAGCGCCACCTGCGTGGCGCCTGCGTCTGGCCGCAGGCGCAGATCGACGCGGAAGACGTAGCCGTCGGCGGTGCGCTCGTCGATCAGGCGCACGAGGTCGCGTGTCAGACGAACGAAGAACGTCGACGGCTCCAGCCCTTCGCGGAGCGTCACCCGCTCCAGCTCATAGAAAACGATAAGGTCGATGTCGCTGGAGTAGTTGAGTTCGAACGCGCCGTACTTGCCCATGCCCAGCACGATGTAACCGGAGCCCTGCTCCGGCGCGGCGGCGTCATTCGTGATCCAGTCGCCCTTGCTGGCGGCCTGCCGGAACAGCCAGCGGACGGCGCCCTGCAGCGTGGCATCCGCCGTTTCCGACAAAGCGCGGGTCACCTGCATCACCGGCCAGACGCCGCCGAGGTCGGCGAGCGCGATGATCAACGCCGCCTCGGATTTGTAGCGGCGCAGGTCGCGCATGGCTTCGGTGATCGAAACGGCTTTGGCCAACGCCGCACGCAACTCCTCGGCCATCTGGGCGAAGCGTTCGGCAGGGTCCGTCAGCAGCACGCGTTCCAACCGCGCGGCGTCACGCGTCAGCAACGTGGAGAGATAGGTCGATCCGCTGGCGACGCCACGCAGCAACGCACGCACCGTCGGCTTCGCCAGAGCCTCGGTCAGCGCTTGCGTCGGCAAGGTTGCCGCTACGGCCGAAAGATCGGCCATCACGTTCGTGGCGCGGCCCTCATCGTAGGTTCGTGGTGCGCTGTTGATGGCATCGGCCAAAGTCGGCATGCCCGTCTCCCTGCGGCGTTCTCGTTGCGCGAGGGCTTAGACGGTTCCGTCCGACTTGTGAACCGGTAGTACCAGCACGGCCCGCAGGCCGGGGGCGTTATCGTCCATGCGGACGCGTCCGCCATGCAGGCGCGCCACGGCTGCGACGAGGCTGAGGCCCAGGCCCGTGCCAGGCAACGTGCGGCACTCTTCGAGGCGAACGAATCGCTTGAGCGCACGCTCACGATCGGCAGGCGCGATACCAGGTCCGCGATCGGCCACCGCGATTTCCACGCCGTCGCCACGGTGGTCGACAGACACGGTGATGGCGCCGGGCTTGCCGTCGGTCACACCGTACTTCAACGCGTTCTCGATCAGGTTGACGACGGCCTGGCTCACCAGCTGGCGATTGGCGGTGATTTCCGGGCCGTCGGCGATGTCGGCACTGAGCGTTACGCCCGCCTCCTCGGCGACCGGCTCGTACAGCTCCGCGGCGTCACGCACCAACGCGCCCACGTCGAAGCGTTCCTTGCTGGCGTCGAACGTGCCGGCTTCGAGGCGGGCGATCAACAGCAGTGCGTTGAACGTCTTGATGATGTCGTCTGCTTCGCTGATCGTGCGCTCCAGCCCGTCGCGATAGGCATCCGCGCCCGTCGAGTCGCGTAGTGCGGCTTCGGCGCGATTTCGCAGGCGGTTGAGCGGCGTCTTCAGGTCGTGCGCGATGTTGTCCGACACTTCGCGCAGCGACGTCATCAACAGCTCGATGCGCTCGATCATGGCGTTGAGGTGCGCGGACAGATTGTCGAACTCGTCGCCCGCTCCCGTCAGCGGGATGCGCCGCGACAGATCCCCCGACATGATCGAGCGGCTCGTCTGGTTGATCGTTTCCACGCGGCGCAGCATCATGCGCGAGGCAGCGATGCCGCCGCCCAGCGCGACGATCGACAGGAGACCGAAGCCGAGCAGCACGCCACGCCTGATGCGATCGGCGATGATGCGTTGATCCTCGATGTCGCGGCCGATGACGAGGCTGAGGCCGTGTTGCAGGTTTACGGGGATGGCGACGCCCAAGCGCTCCGCCGACAGCGGCGTCTCGTAGCGGAACGTGCCGCCCGTCGGGCTGCCTGCGATCTCGGGCGGCAGGCGATTGAGGTTGCCCGCAAGCTTGCGCCCTGTCGTATCGGCTAGAAAATAAAGCGCGGGTCCTTCCGGACGGCTGCGGCCCTTGATCGTCTCCGTGATTGCGGCGACGTCATTCGCATGGGTCTCGATCTCGGCCTTTTCCGCGTCGAGGCCGGAGATCACCTGTGCGGTGAGGACTCCGTTCACCTGCCACAGGATGACGACCACGATCAGCGCGGCAGCCGCGAGGAAACCCGCCACCGTCATCGCCGCGAGGCGAAACGCCGTCGTGCCGAACAGGCGCGGTGCGGTTTCAGCCAGCGCCATCACGGATCATGTATCCTGCGCCGCGCACGGTGTGCAGCAGGGGCTTGTCGAAGCCCTTGTCGATCTTGGAACGCAAACGCGACACGTGCACGTCGATGACGTTCGTTTGCGGGTCGAAGTGATAATCCCAGACGTGTTCGAGCAGCATGGTGCGCGTCACCACCTGCCCGGCGTTCTTCATCAGATATTCGAGCAGGCGGTACTCGCGCGGCTGCAGCACGATGTGCTCGCCGTTGCGCGTCACGCGGTGCGACAGGCGATCGAGCACCAGGTCGGCGACGGCGTAGCGCGTTTCCTGCTCTTCGGGCACCGCACGGCGCGACAGCGCCTCGATACGCGCGAGCAACTCCGAATAGGCGTAGGGCTTCGTCAGATAATCGTCGCCACCGGCGCGCAGCCCCTTCACGCGGTCATCTACTTCGCCCAGTGCCGAAAGGATCAGCACCGGAGTCCGGTGGCCGTCGGTGCGGAGCGTTTTGACGACGGTCAGACCGTCGAGCTTTGGCAGCATGCGGTCGACGATCAGCACGTCGTAGACGTCTTCCTTTGCCATCGCCAGACCGGTCTCGCCGTCCGCCGCCAGATCGGCCGCATGACCGCTTTCCTTCAGCGCCTTCTGCAGAAAGCTCGCCGTTTCGCGATCGTCTTCGATGACAAGGACACGCATGGCAGTGGGTCTTCTCCCGCGATTGCGAGGCTATTGTGCATGGCCCGAGATAAAGGTCGAGGCGGCCACCTGTTCAAGGGTGAACCGCCTCGAGGAGCAAGTGCTTTGGGAGGAGCTTAACCCTTCTTGGTGAACGGCACGGCGAGAGA
>JAKAXS010000066.1 GCA_021816505.1 Pseudomonadota bacterium | reverse complement strand
ACCGGAAAGACTCTAGGTCGCGCCGGCTTTGCTTTTGGCGGCCTTGATGCACGTCTTGCGGAATGCCTTGCGCGGCTTGCCGTGCAACCCCTTGGCATCGGCTTCCTTCGAGCAGGCGATCGACTCGGCCGTGCGTGGCTTGGCTGCGGCCGAAGCCGCAGGCACGGCCAGGGATCCGGCGGCGAGCAACGCGCCCAGCGCGGCAGTGATGGCGACTTTGTTCATGGCGGCTATCCTTCGAAAGCTGGCGTGATCCAGCTGCCTTGTCGCGCCGATCACCCCGGGCCGCCAGTGAAGTTTTGGATAAGGTCTCTTGGTGACCGCCCCTCAATGCGTGACCGGGGCCTCCCAGACGACATAGTGCTCGGTGATCGTGCTGGTCATGGCGGTGATGACGGCGTCGTTGTCGAAGCCGTGCAGCCTCAGCTGCATCGCGAGCAGGAATTCCCGTTCGCCGACTGCACAGAGCGGAACGGTCAGAAACCGCGCGCGGTCACGGCTCAGCAGCAGCCAGAACACATCGTCGTTGGCTTCGGCGGCCGTAATCGCGACAGTCACGCTGCCGATATCGTCCCACTTGAGCGAGCCGGAACGGCCGTCCGGCTGATGCAAAGTGATGATCGAATGATCGAAGGTAACGGAGACGGCGCCAGGTTGCGGGTCCGGACTGATCGCCGGACTTTCATCCCCCATGGCCAGGAATTTTTTGAGCGACCTCAGCACGTAGCGCCCCCACGTTTCTGTTTCCCCGGAGGCTATCTGCGATCAAATTGGCGCGCATTGATGACCGGCAAAAATGATGAACGCTCGAGGACCAACGCGGCCCTCGAGCGCAAAGCACTTTTGACTGACCGGTGAACGGCGTTACCGGCGTGCGCTACTCCGCAGCCTGCGGCGCACGCAGGGCCGGCCCAGCGCTCAGGACGTTTGTGTCCACGTGCTTGGCGAACTTCGCAAAGTTCGCCGTGAACATTTCGACCAGCGAGGCGGCCGTCGCGTCATAGGCCTTGGGATCGGCCCACGTCTGACGGGGATCGAGAATACGGCTGTCGACGCCGTCCAGCGCCGTCGGAACCTCGAAACCGAAGATCGGGTCCACGCGCATCGGCGCGCCCTTGAGTTCGCCCGAGAGCGCAGCATTCAGCAAAGCGCGCGTCGCCTTGATCGGCATGCGCGAGCCGGTCCCGAATTTTCCACCGGTCCAACCCGTATTCACCAGCCAGCAGTCCACCTTGTGCTGGGCGATGAGTTCACGCAGCAGATTGCCATACTCGCTGGGATGGCGCGGCATGAACGGAGCGCCAAAGCACGTGGAGAAGGTGGCCTGCGGCTCCGCGCCCATGCCCTTCTCGGTGCCTGCCACCTTCGCGGTGTAGCCGGACAGGAAGTGATACATCGCCTGGCTCGGCGTCAACTTGGCAATCGGCGGCAGCACGCCGAACGCGTCGGCCGTCAGCATCACGATGTTCTTGGGATGGGCGGCCGTGCCCGTCTCGCTGGCATTGGAAATGTAGTGCAGCGGATAGGCCGCGCGCGTGTTTTCGGTCAGCTTCCCGTCGTCGAAATCCGTCTCGCCGGTCGCCGGATCGACGGCCACGTTCTCCAGCACGGTCGCGAAGCGCGACGAGGCCGCGTATATCTCCGGCTCGGCTTCCTTCGACAGACGGATCGTCTTGGCGTAGCAGCCGCCCTCGAAGTTGAACACGCCATCGCCTGACCAGCCGTGCTCGTCATCGCCGAGCAGGATGCGGTTCGGATCGGCAGACAGCGTCGTCTTGCCCGTACCCGACAGGCCGAAGAACACCGCGGAGTCGCCCGACTTGCCGACGTTGGCCGAGCAGTGCATCGGCATGACGCCCTTTGTGGGCAACAAATAGTTCAGGAACGAGAAGACGCTTTTCTTGATCTCGCCCGCATACGACGTGCCGCCGATCAGCACGATCCGGCGCGAGAAGTCACAAGCGATGACGGTCTCGGTGCGCGTCCCGTGATAGTCCGGCACCGCACGGAAGCTGGGAAGGTCCACGACCGTGAAAGCCGGCTCGAATTCTCCAAGCTCTTTCTGCCCCGGCCGGCGCAGCAGATGGCGAATGAACAGCGCATGCCAAGCATACTCGCAGAACACGCGCGTCGGCAGCTTGTGGCTGGCGTCCGCGCCGGCGTAGAGATCCTGAACGAACAGCTCTTTCAGCTTCGCAAATGCCAGGAAATCGCCGAGCAGCAGCTCGAAATGCTCTTCCGACATCGGCTTTGAATTTTCCCACCAGATCGACTGATCGGTCTGGGCGTCGCGGACGATGAATTTGTCTTGGACCGAGCGCCCCGTGTGCTGCCCGGTCTCCACGACGAACGCCCCCGATTGCGCCAATCGCCCCTCGTTGCGGCGGATGCCGAACTCGACCAGTTCAGCCGCAGTGTTGTTGATGTGCAGCTTTCTGCAGGCGTTAAGAGGGAATTTCTCGATCGTCATGGCAGCTCTTTTTCAAAGGCAAGCCGCTCGGCAAACCGAGCAGCTCACGGAAGACCCAACATCCACCGGCCAATTCGATTGGCTTCTTCTATCGCCACATTTGCTTTGTCTATTATTGCGTTCGCATCGCGCTCGCAAGAGGCGCCTGACGTACAAGTGTCACAGGCTTAACTGCAAGCCGGATCAAAGTATAACCCGAGCGTCTTGTATCTAGAAGGCGTTCCGTAGGCGGCAGGCGGATAATCGACAGCTAGCTTTGCGAGCCGCCGCCCCGCGCGACCCCCACAAGCCTGACGAGTTCCCGCCGCGCATCGCCCGGCGAAAGCACGGCCTCCGCGAACGGTATGCGCTCCGTTAAGCCTGAAGGCTCGGCCAGATCCAATCCGTCCGGATCTATCCCGGTCATCGACCAATCCGCGGCAGGCCTCTGGGCCAGAACCGTTGCGTAGAGCTGGATCGCGTCGCGATGGTCCTCATTCATGTGCGCAACGATATCTGCTTCGCCCTCGACAAGGCTTTGGGCTGCAGTCATGTCCGTCAACAGGTCGGTTCCAGGCAGCGTCACGATACGCCCGAATCCACCGATGTAATGGGCGCGCTCGACGGCCAGGGCATAGAATGAAAAGTCCGCGAAGCCGGCATAGCCTTCGGCTTCGGGATGCCGCGCGAGAAACCGGCGCTTCGCCGTTGCACTGATCGTCGGTCGCGCGCTGCCGATCAGCGTGACGCGTCCTCCGGCCAGCGGATCGCCCTTGATGTCGGTGCCGTCGAACAGCAGGCTGCATCGCGCATCGGCCATCAGATTCTGCGTGTGCACGGCCAAACGCGAGATCAACAGCAGCGGGCTTCCGTCCGGCTCCGTCGCCACCGTCACGAGCGAAACGTGCGGATGGCCGGTCGTTTTATCCACCGAACCTAGGTACGCCTTGCGTGCCCGGCGCACCAAAGTTCGTGCCAGCATCGCCGGAGACGATTGATTTTGCTGGCCTTCCGGCGCGCTAGGTGCGGCTGCCGCTGTATTGTCCGATGTCATCTAAGCTTGCCCTGCCAATGTGGGTCGCCTATTCAGTGAAGGTTCAGGCTGGTTCCTCCAACAGTACTTTGCCACAATTGATCCAGGTTGGGGCCATAAAGCGCGCGGATCGCGCGATGCGCCTGAGGGGTGAGTGATGAAGGAAAAGAGCACGATCGCGCTAGTCGACGACGAGCGGAATATTCTGCAGTCGTTGGGCATGGCGCTTGAGGCCGAAGGCTACAAGGTGCGCACCTATAACGACGGTGCGTCCGCCCTCGAGGCATTGACGGAAGAACCGGCCGACCTCGGCATCTTCGATATCAAGATGCCGCGCATGGACGGGATGGAGCTTCTGCGCAGGGTGCGCCAGCAGTCCGACATGCCGGTCATCTTTCTCACGTCGAAAGACGAGGAGATCGATCAGCTGTTCGGCCTGAAGATGGGCGCGGACGACTATATCGCCAAGCCGTTCTCGCAGCGGCTGATCATCGAGCGCGTGCGCGCCATCCTCCGCCGCATCCAGGCGAAGGACGGACAAGCGCCGCAGATCGAGGTCGCGCACATTCTGGAACGTGGCAAGCTGAAGCTCGATCCCGAGCGTCACACCTGCCATTGGGACAACAAGCCCGTTACGCTGACGGTGACCGAGTTCCTGATCCTGCAAGCGCTGGCCACGCGCCCGGGCGTCGTCAAGACGCGCGATGCGCTGATGGATGCCGCTTACGACGATCAGGTTTACGTCGACGATCGCACCATCGACAGCCACATCAAGCGCCTGCGTAAGAAGTTCAAGCAGGTCGACGACGACTTTGATGTGATCGAGACCTTGTACGGCGTCGGCTATCGCTTCAAGGAAGCCTGAGCCACGACCTTGGTACCGCAAGCCGGTGCCATGCAACGCTGAAACGGAGGAACGATGGCGCTCGGCACGGAACGTGCCCTGGCCGTTAGCGGCCTGTGGGCCCGGGTGCTGGAGTGGCTGACCGCTCTTGCCAAGCAACTCGCCGTGCCTTTGAGCGTGGCGGGGCATGCCATTGCGCCCGTGTTCGAATGGGCCCGCCGCCATCCCGTCGTCCGCTTCTTTTCCAAGAGCTTGCTTCGCCGCATCCTGGTGTCGAACCTGATCGGGCTCGGCATCATCATCGGCGGCATTCACTACATGGGCCAGTATCATGCCTGGCTCATCGACGCGAAACGCGAGTCGCTGAAGATCCAGGGCGAGATCATCGCCGCCGCCATCGCCGCCAACGCAACGGTGGAGACCGACGGGGTCGTCGTCGACACCGATAAGCTTGCCGACCGCGATCAGCCGCAACGGCCCCTGTTCAACGACTTCGCGGCGCTCGAGCTGTCGATCCGGCCGGAACGCGTAACGCCCATCCTGCGCAAGCTGATCCAGCCCACCCAAACGCGGGCCCGCATCTACGGGCTCGACGGCACGCTGATCGTCGACACCGCGAAGCTTCTCTCGCGCGGACAGATCGCGCGTGGAGATCCCGTCGTCTCGCATGCCGACGACACCCCGAAGACCAAGAACTTCTGGACGCGTCTCAAGGCGTGGCTGATCGACAAGGAATTGCCCGTCTACAAGGAGATCGGCTCGGCCAAGGGCACCGCCTACAAGGAGGTGCAGCGTGCGCTCAACGGTGAAACGACCGCGATGCTGCTGCTCAACGATCGCGGCGAGCAGATGGTGTCGCTGGCCGTTCCCATTCAGCGCATGAAGGCCGTCCAGGGCGTGCTGCTGCTGTCCACCCGTCCGGGCGACATCGACCGGATCCTGCGCGAAGAACGCTCCGTGATCTGGACCTTGGCCGCCGTGGCCGCGCTGGCGACGTTCGTGACGTCGCTGCTGCTGTCGCGCACGGTGGTCGACCCGATGCGCCGCCTGTCCGCCGCCGCCGAGCACGTCTCCCGCAACATCACCGCGCGGCACGAACTACCCGAGTACAACGACCGCACCGACGAGGTCGGCCAGATGGCCAGTGCGTTCGGCAACATGACCGCGGCGCTCTATCGCCGCATCGAAGCAAGCGAGAACTTCGCAGCCGACGTCGCTCACGAACTCAAGAACCCGCTGACCGCCGCGCGCTCTACGGCCGAAGCCCTTGCCTACGCCAAGTCGGAGCAGCAGCGTTCCGAGCTTGTGGGCCAGATCCAGGGCGAACTGCAGCGGCTGAACCGCCTCATCACCGACGTGTCGGCGACCTCGCGCCTCGACGCCGAACTGGCTCGCCAGGAGATGCAGCCGGTCAATCTCACCGTCGTTCTTGAAAACGTCGTCAAAATCTTTCGCGAGATCCTTCAGGCAAACACACGCAGCGTGTCCCTCGTCATCGAGCACGCGCGCGTCGATGCGGATCAAGCCTTCATGATCTACGGCAACGACAGCCGCATCGGCCAGGTCGTGACCAATCTGATCGACAACGCCATCTCGTTCTCGCCGGAAGCCGGCGTGGTGATCGTGCGCGCCCGCCACGAAGGCCGCACCGTTGAAGTGACGATCGAGGATGAGGGCCCCGGTATTCCTGAGGACCGTCTCGAAATCATCTTCGATCGCTTCTACACGGATCGACCGGCCACCGAGGCATTGCGTGGCAAGAACTCCGGCCTGGGTCTTTCGATTTCGCGGGAGATCATGCGCTCGCACAGCGGCGAAATCTTCGCTGAGAACCTCAGCGGCGAGGACAGCGCCGGCAATCCGCGGCGCGGTTCGCGGTTCACCATCCGTCTGCCGGCGCATCGCGTCGGCATGCGTGGAGGCGCATCCGGTGGCCGCCGCAACTGACCGCGTGCACGCAACCGCCATCGCCAGCGATGGCGCCGCGGTTCTCATCCGCGGTGCATCCGGTTCCGGCAAGTCCGACCTTGCCCTGCGCTGCCTGACCACGTCCTGCCCAGCGCTGCGCATCGCGCCCGGCCAGCTCGTCGCGGACGATCAAGTGCTGCTGACTGAGCGATCTGGAACGCTATTCGCGCGCGCGCCGGACACCCTCCGGGGAAAACTCGAGGTGCGAGGCATGGGAATTCTCTCGGTTCCCGCGCTGGACGATGTTCCGGTACGCCTGGTCGCCGACCTCACACCGTCTGACGCCATCGAGCGCCTGCCGGACGAAGGCGCGTCGGTAACCTTGTTCGGCGTCGACGTGCCACATCTCAACATTGCTCCATTTGAGCAATCTGCGCCCATTAAGCTGCTACTGGCACTCGCACGAAACGCTAAAGATCGAGACTGAGGAAAACAGCTTGCGTTGCGCGGCAACCCTTGTAAGTCTCCGGCCCCGCGACGCACGATTTAAGACGTTCTCTCGGTTGGACCTTGCAGCGCGTGTCAGCAGAGATTGTTGAGGCAAGTGTTGGGCTTACGCCCGGCGCATCTGAGTGGACATAGCTGACGCGATGATCGGGCTAGTCATCGTTACGCACGGGGGCTTGGCAGTCGAGTTTCGACTTGCCCTCGAGCACATCGTTGGACCGCAAGTCCAACTCGAAACCATTTCCATCGGGCCGGAAGACGACGCCAGCGTGCGACGTCTGGAGATCCTCGACGCAATCCGGCGCGCCGACACCGGTGAAGGTGTCATCGTGCTGACGGACATGTTCGGCGGCACGCCGTCCAACCTCGCCATTTCCGTCATGGACGAGGCGAACGTTGAAGTTATTGCGGGCATCAACTTGCCCATTCTCGTGAAGCTTGCTTCTCTACGCGGCGAAGTGAGTCTGGCTGATGCAGTCACGCGCGCCCGGGAAGCCGGTCGCAAGTACATCAAGGTTGCCAGCCAAGAGTTGTCTGGAGAGCCCTGAGGGGCCGGCACCGATGCCTGAGATCAAGAACTCGACGCGGCCGGAAGCGGTCGTCACCATCGTCAACCGCAAAGGCCTGCACGCCCGCGCGTCGGCGCGCTTCGTCAAGCTGGCCGACACGTTCAAGGCCAACATCACCGTAACGCGTGATGGTCAAACGGTCGGCGGCACCTCGATCATGGGGCTCATGATGCTGGCCGCGGGCCCCGGCTCCACCCTGCACATAACGGCCGAGGGCCCCGATGGCCCTGAAGCCCTCGAAGCCCTCGTCGAATTGGTCGAAGCCGGCTTCGGCGAAGAACTCGCCGAAGAGGCGTAATTGCTTACTGCGACAAGTGCAGTGACAGCACCTGACGGCCGATATTCTGGAACGCAGTCGCCAGCTGAGCCGCCGTGTCGGCCGTAAACGCATGCGCCGCGTCGGTAGCGCACGTCTTCAAGAACGCCTTCTCCGTGGTGCCGACGTCGTAGCCGATCGTATAGACCTCGATGCCCTGCGCCTTCATGCCCGAGCACAACGCCTGCGCCTGGGTAGGGGACGAGCCGTTGATTTTGTTTGAGTTGTAGGCCCAGGAACCGAGGCGATAGCCACCTTCTGAGAACTGGTTGTTGTACTCACCGTCCGTCATCAGGATCGCGATCTTCTTCAGCTTGGCGTCGCCAGCAACCGGATACGGTGCGGGATCGTTTGCTGTGCCAGCCCAGACATCTTTCCAGTTCGGCGACAGCGTGTACCACGCCCAAGCCGTGCCGAGATGTCCAGCAGTACCGCCCTTCGCCGCCAGGCCGTTGATGGTCGTGAGCAAGGCGTCCTTGTCGTTCGTCAGTGGCATCACCACGCTGCTGCTGCCGAGTGTGCAGCCGAACTCTTGCGGTGTTGAATCGAGCAGACCCTTGCCCAACCGCATCATCGTCATGACGTAGTTGCCCGGGCCGGGAGCCGCGTCGGTGTACTTGTTGGTGCCCATCCGCTCCGCCACGCACTCCGTGGGATGATAGTAGTAGTAGTTGTAAGCCGTCTTGGTGACGCACTTTTTGTTTCTGCCGCTGCCAGTGCACTCGTCATAATTGTAGGACTGGCTGAACGTCTGCGGCAACGGCGTTAGGCCTGCCGCAGCGAGCCTGGGGAGCGCAGGCAGGCGTACGCCGTCCGAGAACGGTACGACCGCGATGCGTACGCGCGACTTCAGCTGGTCGGTGAGCATCGTCTTTACGAGGTCGCTGGCGGCCGTCTTCATTGCGGTCAGCTTCGTGCCGCTCGTGCAGGGTGCATCGTCGAGATCAGGCGCGCTGTTGCACATGGAGCCGGTGATATCCAGCATCAGCGAGAGTTCGAACGTGCTGTTGGAGAACGCGGCGACTGCGGCCACCTGGCTCTGCAGGCCCGTCGCCGACGTCGTTCCGAGAAGCGGCAGCGTATCGATCCCGAAGACTTTTCCGATGACCGTGTCCAGCCCTGCGGTGCCGGACGCCTTGACCGAATTTCCTTCGACCGTGAACTGGATGTTCGTGCTGATATCGCCGGCAAAGCGCTGCTGCGCCTTGTTGGCCGCCAGCGCCTTCTTGGCCATCTCGATGCCCTTGGCATCGGTGGCATTGGGCTGCCGCAGCGCGGCAGCACCCGCCAGCACGGCAGCGTCGATCGATGCCTGCAACTCATTGCGCGCCACCGCCCACCGGCCCGCGTCGATCGCCATCGCCGTCAGCAGGGTGAGGAAAGACAGCATGCCGGCAAAGATCGGCGCGATAGCTCCCGATCGATCTTTCGCAGCGGCCCGCACCAGGCCCAATTGCCGCTCAACGCACCCCGAGCCCACTGAGGCAAACCGGCAAATTCCGTATTCCATGACATTTCCCACAAACTTTACAGGATCACGTAATCAGCTATGCAGGAACGATGCAACGCTCGGATATTACTGAGGAAAATGACTGGTAAAGTTGACGGAAAATTATAACGGTTCGTAAACGGATGAATGCGGCAAATATTCAGCGCTAGGGATATAAAGATTTGTGCATGTCTTATTGCGTTGTCGCTGCCCCGGAGGTATACGTCCGGCCAGCAGGGCCTTGGCGCGATCCGCGCCGGCACGCCAATCAACAGATCAGAGGACAGCGCACGCGATGGCCGCCAATCAGGACTACATCGTCAAGGACATCAGCCTCGCCGACTGGGGCCGCAAGGAAATCGCCATCGCCGAGACGGAAATGCCGGGCCTGATGGCCACGCGCGCCGAGTACGGCAGCTCGCAGCCGCTCAAGGGCGCCAAGATCGCCGGCTCGCTGCACATGACCATCCAGACCGCCGTGCTGATCGAAACGCTGAAGGCCCTGGGCGCCGACATCCGCTGGGTCTCGTGCAACATCTACTCCACGCAGGATCACGCCGCGGCCGCCATCGCCGCCGCCGGCATCCCCGTGTTCGCCTGGAAGGGCGAGAGCCTGAAGGACTATTGGGATTACACCCGCAAGCTGTTCGAGTGGCACGACGGCGGCATGCCGAACATGATCCTCGACGACGGCGGCGACGCGACGCTCTACATCCACCTCGGCGTCCGCGCTGAGGGCGGCGACACGGCGTTCCTGGAGAGCCCCGGTTCTGAAGAAGAAGAAATCCTGTTCGCCCTCATCAAGGACACGCTGAAGACCAAGCCGAAGGGCTGGTTCGGCGAGGTCGCCAAGTCGATCAAGGGCGTTTCGGAAGAAACGACCACGGGCGTGCACCGCCTCTACGTCATGGAGAAGGAAGGCAAGCTTCTCTTCCCCGCCATCAACGTCAACGACAGCGTGACCAAGTCCAAGTTCGACAATCTCTATGGCTGCCGTGAATCGCTGGTCGACGGCATTCGCCGCGGCACCGACGTCATGATGGCCGGCAAGGTGGCCATGGTCGCCGGCTTCGGCGACGTGGGCAAGGGCTCGGCCGCCTCGCTGCGCAACGCCGGCTGCCGCGTCATGGTTTCCGAAGTCGATCCCATCTGCGCGCTCCAGGCGGCGATGGAAGGCTACGAAGTGACGACGATGGAAGACAGATCGGAA
>JAKAXS010000585.1 GCA_021816505.1 Pseudomonadota bacterium | reverse complement strand
ATCTCTCGTCGCCCCTTATGCGCCCGCTGGTGACCAGCCGGAAGCCATACGACGCCTTGCGGAAGGATTTGAGGCGGGACTCGCCCATCAGACCCTGCTGGGCGTCACCGGTTCGGGCAAGACCTTCACCATCGCCAATGTCGTCGCGCGTGTGCAGAAGCCCACCCTGGTCCTTGCCCATAACAAGACGCTTGCGGCGCAGCTGTATGGCGAGTTCAAGGCGTTCTTTCCGCGCAACGCGGTCGAGTATTTCGTCAGTTATTACGACTATTACCAGCCCGAGGCGTATGTGCCGGCCTCGGACACCTACATCGAGAAGGATGCAAGCCGTAACGAGCACATCGAACAAATGCGCCTGTCGGCAACCAAGGCGCTCCTGGAGCGGCGGGACGCCCTGATCGTGGCAACCGTGTCGTCGATCTACGGCTTGGGCGATCCGACCGAATACTTCAGGATGGTGCTGCACCTGGTGCGCGGCGACCGCATTGACCAGCGCGAGCTGATCCAGCGCCTCACGGGGATGCAGTACGTGCGCAACGAGATGGCCCTGGAGCGGGGGACCTACAGGGTGCGGGGCGAGGTGGTTGATGTCTTTCCCGCGGAAAACGAAAGCGAGGCGATCCGCATCGAGTTGTTCGATGGCGAGGTCGAGAACCTTGCGCTGTTCGATCCCCTGACAGGCGCTGTATTGCGCAGGGTTCCCCGGTACACGGTGTATCCGGGCTCGCATTACGTCAGTACGCGGCGCACCGTGTTGCAGGCGATCGACACGATCAAGGACGAATTGCGCGAACGACTGGAGCAATTGCGGACTGCCGGGCACCTTGTCGAGGCCCAACGCTTGCAGCAGCGAACCCAATACGACCTCGAGATGCTGGCCGAGGTGGGCTACTGCCAGGGCGTGGAGAACTACTCGCGGCATCTGACGGGGCACATGCCTGGCGAGCCGCCCCCTTGCCTCTATGACTATCTGCCGCCGGATGCCCTGCTGGTGGTCGACGAATCGCATGTCACCATCCCCCAGTTAGGTGCCATGTACAAGGGCGATCGCTCTCGGAAGGAAACGCTGGTGCAGTTCGGATTCCGCCTGCCGTCGGCGCTTGACAACCGGCCGCTGAAATTCGAGGAATGGGAGCGTAGAGCGCCGAGGACCATTTTCGTGTCGGCGACGCCCGGCCGATACGAGCTTGAGCATTCGCGCGGGGAAGTCATCGAACTGGTGGTGCGTCCCACCGGATTGGTCGATCCCGAGGTCGAGGTGCGTCCTGCCCGTACCCAGGTCGAGGACCTTCTGGGTGAGATCCGCGCCCGCGTGGCGATGGGAGATCGCGTGCTGGTCACGACGCTGACCAAGCGCATGGCGGAGAACCTGACTGAATTCCTTGAAGAACACGGCGTGCGCGTGCGCTACCTGCATTCGGACGTGGAGACGGTGGAACGCGTCGAAATCATCCGCGATCTGAGGCTCGGCACGTTTGACGTCCTCGTCGGCATCAACCTGCTCCGCGAAGGCCTGGACATGCCCGAGGTCTCGTTGGTTGCGGTCCTGGATGCCGACAAGGAGGGATTTCTCCGCTCGAGTACCTCGCTGGTGCAGACGATCGGCCGTGCTGCGCGAAACCTGCGCGGCAAGGCGATCCTCTACGCGGATACGATCACGGCGTCGATGCGGGCCGCGATGGACGAAACCGAACGTCGCCGGCGCAGGCAGACCGAATACAACGTCGCGCATGGCATCAGTCCACGCGGAGTCGAAAGTGCCGTGCGCGACATCATGGAGGGCGCGCGCGAGGCCACGACGGCGAAGGCTCGTCGCGGTCGTGGCCAGGCCGGAGAGCCGCATTCCCGGCAGTCCGCGCGAACGACGGGACAACCAGTGGCCGCGGTTGAGCGTGCTGGCGAAATCCGCCGCCTCGAAGCCGAGATGATGCTGCATGCCGAGAATCTGGAATTCGAGGAGGCGGCGCGGTTGCGGGACGAAATCGAGCATCTGCGATCGCTGCCGTTGGAATCGTGAGCCGGTCACGATGCGTTGCACGCCGGGACGCTAGTCGAGGCCCGTGAGACGCTGCAGGGGAACGGCCGCCAGGATCCGGTCCCAGGGGAAGCGGGGGCCCGGGTCGCGTTTGCGCGGGACGGTTCGGCTCGCATCGTCTGTGGCGGGGACCCGCGTACGGTCGAGATCCTCGTGGCCGGCAACATGGCGAAGGTTCGGCAGGCGGCGCGCCAGCTCGCGGAGCAGGCCTTCCAGGGCGTCCAGCTGGGCCTCCGGGTAGTCCTCATCCATACGCTGGCACCGGCTGTCCAGCCAATGCGGCCACCGGCCTCGGTTGACGAGTTCGATGCCGACCGAGCGTTCGTTGTAGCCTCGCGTGTGATGGGCCGTGCGCGATTCAGGGACGAACCGGAAGGCGCTTCCGTCGCGGTCAATGTACACGTGCCCGCTGTTGCCCGTCCCACCGTCATAGAGGCGGCGCTCTCCATACTCGCGAGCAGTGGCCAGATCGGGGAGTTCGGTGCAGTGGATCACGACGAGGTCGATGGCTGCCGCAGGCCGGGTGGCCAGATGCTCCACGTACGGCAATGGC
>JAKAXS010000584.1 GCA_021816505.1 Pseudomonadota bacterium | reverse complement strand
CGAAAGCAAGGCCGGCCCGTGTACTTCGGCGATGCCAAGAACGTCGGCTTCCTGAACCGGTGCGGCTTCCAGGATGCGGCGGCCGTGATCATCACCATCCACGTCAATTCCGAGATCGACGACATCGTGCGCGTGGTGCGAGCAGAGCGTGAAAACGTGGCGATCGTCTCGCGTTCGCGCGATGCCGAACACGCGCGCCACCTCTACGATCTCGGCGTGACGGACGTCGTGCCGGAAACGATCGAGGCCAGCCTGCAGCTGACGGAGGCCGCGCTCGTCGGCCTCGGTGTGCCCACCGGGCTCGTCATCGCTTCGGTCCATGAGCGGCGCGACGAATTCCGCGACGAACTGCAAGCCGCTGCGAAGCGGGCAGGCCGCGACACGACGCGAGGCCTGCGCGCGAAGACCGCCAAGAAGCCGGCCGTCTCGCCTGCGGTGCCGCCGTTGCCACCGACAGCACCGCAGGCACCGGCCGATCAACTTGCGAAGGCCGAAGCCGGGCCGGCGAAGCCGCGCTGAACCGCGACGCGCGGTTTTTGCAGTCGCGCCGCGGCTGCCGCGTTGCGTGGGCGACGGCGCGGCGCGACGTAGGGACCATCGGGCCGCACCAGAAGTGCGAGGCGCAACAGGCCGCCGGCGCACGCGCGGCGGACGTGAAAACTGGCAAAGCGTTCCATGCGTTCGGAAACCATCCTCCAAGCCAAAACGGTTACGGCGGAGACGATGAAGTCGTGCCAGCTGAGATACGGAAACCAGACAACCAGATCGATCAGGCTCGGATCGAAAACGAAGCGTTCGAAAAGCTCTTTGGCCGCACTCAGCATGACGTGTCCCTCAGTCTCGAGGTCCGGCTTGTTCGTGCTGCCCCCGCAGCGCCGGCCTCGGGCCAAAGATTGAGGAAACGTTGCCGTGCGCACGCCCCGATGAGAACGGATCGTTCGCGGCGGATGAAATGTCGGGCGGCGGGGGCGCATCGAAGCCGGCGAAGGTATCGCGCCGTAGCGAACCAACCCCCAACCAAATGATCTGTTTTTCGCTCTCGTTTTTTCGCGCTATTTCATGGCCCTACTGTTGCCTGTTAATATCGTATCGAATGCAATGTTAGGTATCGAATGCAATGCACGTTGTCGGAATGCATCGGCAATGGCAGTATGGAACGCATCGAATGGAGCGTCTCATATGCAGTGCGAGCGCATTTCAGTACCTTGTGTCGAGGATGGGAAAATGGGGGCGGGTAGCGGTGACGACCTCGACCAGATCTCGCGGATTTTCGCTGAGGACGTTCTGAAGGCGATGGTCGACCGGGTGGGCGCCTCGCCGGCCGCGATCAAGCAACTGGCTGCCGAGATCCGCGCCAAGCTCGATGCACTCGAAACGCTTGCCGATGCCTTTCCCGATGCCGGTGCCTCGCGGCCGCCATCACGCATCGGCACGGCGGACAGCTACGCTGCCCTCGGCCCGCTGCCGGACGACGATGGCGGCGACGATCAGGACAACATCGGCCGCAACCAGCGATCGCGTCTGCGTGAGCTGGTGCTGCTGGAGGTGATGGCGAAGGACCATCGCGCCTTCGCCCTGCAGCAATTGATGGTCGCGCTCGCCGCCAAGGGTTTCGGCGATACGAATGGGGCGGTGGTCTCGCAACTGCACCGGCTCAAGAAGGTCGGTGTCGTCGATCAGCCGGGCAACGGCATGTACATCATCACCGATGCCGGCCTGGGCCACCTCCGCCGCCTGCGCTCCAGCTTCGGCGGCCTGCTGGGCTAGGCATCGGCGGTGCGACCAGAACGGTGACAGGTTTCAAATTGTAGCAAGGCGACTATACACAATTTCCTGAAAGTGTGTATAGTCGGCCCGTGAGACAGATCCCGCTAAACATGATGACGTTGTATGCCGACCTCGCCCAGCAGGTCGGCACCGACGGACACATTGCAGGCTCCATCTCCACCAAAACGGTTGATGGCCGCAAATATTTATACGCAGTGACCAAAGACGGTCAGGCTCGTCGGCAGCTTTTCTTGGGACCAGCTGACGATGATGACGTACAGGCGGCTGCCGCCGACATTCGGCGTGCTGCCGAACAAGCTAAGCAGCTGCGCGCCACTGTCACCCTGCTGAAGAACAGCCGCTTCCCTGCACCGTCGCTTATTCTAGGGCGCGTTCTGGAAGTGCTGTCCAACGCAGGGCTGTTCGATCGGGGCATGACGCTCGTTGGCACCGCCGCCTACCAAACATATGCCGGCCTCGTCGGCTCCTATCTGCCCGCAGCAGCGTTGATGACGAATGACGTAGACCTGTCTGTCTCCGAATTCGTAGCAGGTGAGGAAGAGGAGGATATTCAGGCCATCCTTCAGCGGGCCGACCCAAGCTTCGGTCCGATTTGGAGCGCCAATGACCGGCTCCCGAAGATGTTTCGAGCTTCGAACAGTTTTACGGTCGACATCCTAACGCGGTTCGGTCGAGGCCGCCGATCCCCGGTCCAGATCGAAAGCCTACGCTGCGCGGCGGAGGCGCTGAGCTTTCAGGAATACCTTGCCGAGGAGACGATGTTCGCAGTTGCATTGTACGGGCGTGGGATACGCGAGATCGG
>JAKAXS010000065.1 GCA_021816505.1 Pseudomonadota bacterium | reverse complement strand
GATCTGCGCCGCTTGCAGTTGCCGCGGCCGCCAGCGCGCCGGCATCGATCAAGGGCGTTTCGGTTGCGTAAGCGTCCCGCAAGACGTCGTCCGTCAGCTTCGGAGCAGCCGCCAACGCCGCCAGCGCGTCCCACTGCGACGCATCCCAACCCAGATCGCTCAGCCTGACGGCAAGGATGGGCAAGCTATCGTCTGCGTGCGGCAGCTCGACCTCACCCGGTGACGATTGCACGGCCTTGACGAGATCGCGAACGGCACGCTTCGCATCCTCGATGTCGCTCACCGCACAGCCGTTGTGGGCGCGTGCCAGTGAAATGAAGCGAAGCCCCTTGAGCGTCTCGCCGCCCGTATGGCGCAGCTTCGCCAGCACGTCGCCCTGGTCGGCCAGCGTCAGCATGCGCCGCGGAGAACACGTTGCCGGCTCAGGCTGCTTCAGACCTTCGATCCAGTCGCGGACAGCGTCGATCTCATCCGGCGTCGGACCAGGGTTGGCCTGATCGAAAACGGCATCCGGCGCGTGCCCTGCCAGCATCGTCGTATAGAGCCGCGACGCATCCGGCAGACCAGGACGAACCAGCTTACCGGCCCGAACCAGATCCTCCATGTCCGTCACATTGGAGAACACGTGCGGCGGCTGCCCCGGAGTGCGTCCCACCTGATGACACCGCGCACAATGTGCGTCGAGGATCGAGCGCGCTTTCTCAGCAGGCGTCGGCGGCGCGACCGGAACGTCCTGCTGCACCGCCGCCTGCTGGGGTGCCGCGTCCTGCGCCAGCCCGCCCATCGGCGACACGACCAACGCCGCGGTCAGCCAAGCGAGAAAAAGCGCACTGAATCTGGGTTCTACGAGGTTCATCGTGGGCCAGCGATCGGGTGACGGGCCACCTCTATAGACAAGATCGCAGGCGGCTGCATCTGCAGCCCTTAACGAAGAGTAAAAATCGCGAAATGCCGGTTAGCTATGATCAGCAACCGCATTGGACTAACAGCTCGTTAGTAGTTACCACTTTGCCAATGAATTTTTCTCGTGCTGCGCTCTGCGAGGCCATATGGACGCCGAAATCAGCAAAGCCAATTCGATCTCGACACGTGTTTGGGCCAAAGTGCCGCTGGCCCTTTTTTGTCTCGCAGCTTCGATCCTGATCGTCACGCTGCTCCACTAGCCGCTTTTCTAGCCGACGACGTACTCCTGAAGTCAATGCCTTGAGCCCTGCTTCCACCTCGGAAGTGGGGCTCAGATCCATCAGGCGCCCGTCACGTCCCTGCTCCCTTGATCACCACGCGATAACCCGCCGCTTCCAGCTTGGCCACCGTGGCGTCCAGGTGATCGCGATCGCGCGTTTCGATGACGAGATCGAGCTCGGTCCCACGGGCCGGAAGCTCGGTGAAGACGCGCTGATGATAGACCTCGACGATGTTCGCCCCGGCCTCGCCGATCGCACCGGACACGCGGGCCAACTGCCCCGGCCGGTCGGGCAAGTCGAGCGTCAGCTGGCTGAGCCGGCCTTGGCGGGCCAGATCCCGCGTCAGGACGCTGGCCAGCAATCCCGTGTCGATGTTGCCGCCGCACAGGATGAGGCCGACCTTCTTGCCGGCGAACCGGCGCGGATCGGCCATGATGCCGGCAAGCCCCGCGGCACCGGCCCCTTCCACCACCGTCTTTTCGATGGAGATGAGCGAGCAGACCGCTTCCTCGATCAGGTTCTCACCCACGAGCATCACGTCGTCGACCATTTCGCGAACGATCTGCCGCGTGATCTGGCCGGGATTCCTGACCGCGATGCCTTCCGCCAGCGTGTCACCCTGCACCGGAAGCTTCGCGTTCTTGATCACGTTGTACATCGAGGGATAGAGCGAGGCTTGTACGCCGATCACCTCGATGGAAGGCTTGATCGATCTGGCCGCGATGCTGACGCCGGAAATGAGCCCGCCTCCGCCGATCGGCACGATCAGCGTGTCGAGTTCGGGAGCCACGCGCAGCATCTCCAGCCCGATCGTGCCCTGTCCCGCGATTACCAGCGGATCGTCGAACGGATGAATGAAGACCAAGCCCTTGGCCTTGCCGTGCTCCAGGCAGAACGCGGCGGCATCGTCGAACGTCTGGCCGTGCAGGATTACCTTCGCGCCGAGCTTGCGCGTGTTGCGGACCTTAACTGTCGGCGTGCCCTCCGGCATGACGATGGTCGAGGGGATGCCAAGCCGGCTCGCGTGGTACGCGACGCCCTGCGCGTGATTGCCCGCCGACATCGCGATCACGCCGCGCTCGCACTCCTCCTCGGTCAGCGATGCGAGCTTGTTCAGCGCGCCGCGCTCCTTGTAGGCGGCCGTGAACTGCAGGTTCTCGAACTTCAGCCAGATCTCGCAGCCGAGGTTGGCGGATAGCGTGCGGCTGAGGTCGAAGTCGGTGTCGACGACCGACCCCTTGATGGTCTCGGCGGCCTTGCGAATGTCTTCGGCGGTCACCGGAAGTGTCGAGGGGAGCTGGCTCATCGGGAGGCGGATCGTCTTTCTGGGCTCTATTTCGCCCGCCAAGGCAGCGGGTGGACTTGTATGCCGTGAACCTTGCCGTAAAACCAACCCCCAGAATGAAGAAAACTTCCAACGGAGACGGATGAGCATGGCAAAAGTGGCGTGGATCGGGCTGGGTGTGATGGGCGGACCGATGGCACGCCATCTGGCCAAAAAGGGCGGCCACGACGTCACCGTCTACAACCGCACGGCCGCGAAGGCGGCTGCGTGGGTGGCCCAGAACGGCGGTAGAGCCGCACCGACACCCGCCGAGGCGGCCCGCGGCGCCGAGTTCGTCTTCTGCTGCGTCGGCAACGACGATGACTTGCGCCACGTGACGGTCGGGCCGGACGGCGCCTTTGCCACGATGGCTCCAGGCGCGGTTTTCACCGACCACACGACGGCATCGGCGGGCGTGGCACGCGAGCTTGCCTTGGCCGCCACCGAGCGCGGCCTGCACTTCCTTGATGCTCCGGTCTCCGGCGGACAGGCCGGCGCGGAGAATGGCGTGCTGACCGTGATGATGGGCGGCGACACCGACGCGTTCCAGCGCGTCGAACCGCTGCTCGCCTGCTATGCGCGCATGGCCCGCCTGATTGGCCCTTCCGGCGCCGGACAGCTGACGAAGATGGTGAACCAGATTGCCATTCTCGGCGTGCTGCAGGGCGCGGCGGAAGCGATCCACTTCGCCGAACGCGCCGGCCTGGACGTCGATGCCGTCATGGAAACCATCGGCAAGGGCGCGGCCCAGAGCTGGTATCTCGACAATCGCTGGAAGACGATGCACGCACGCAAATTCGACTTCGGCTTCGCCGTCGACTGGATGAAAAAGGACATCGGCATCTGCCTGGCGGAAGCCCGCAACAACGGTGCGCAACTCGCCCTCGGCCAGATGGTGGACGGCTACTTCGCCGAGCTGCAGGACCAGGGCGGCGGCCGTTGGGACGCCTCCAGCCTGATCGCGCGCTTCAAGAAACCCGAATAGCGGTCAATCCTGCTCGAACCTCGGGTCGTCGTCGCCTTCCGCTTCCGGCCGGAGTTCTGCGTCGGGCGCGGCGTCGTTTGTCCGGGCAGCAGGGCTGGCCGCACGCTCGACGACGCGAGGCGCAGGCAGCGCCCGAGGTGCTGACCAGGGACGGTCGCCACGATACTGGGCAACCGTCTCGACGCGCACATCATCCTCGCCGAGATAGACGGCATGCGTGCCGTGCCGGCGCAGCCCGTGAAAATCGATCACGGTGCCCGGCCGGTCGCAGCCTTTCGGCCGCGGAATATCCAGCACCAGAATATCTGCCCGTGTGCAGTCATCACGCAGCGCAGCCGGATGACGGACGACGGCCACCGTGCGAGCCTTCACCGCGACATTGCAGGCAAGGCTGTCGCAGCGCACGCCGCCCGGCGTCTTGGCGCTAAAGGTCGCCTCGCGCGTTGCACGCGGGTCCCCGTCATGCTCAAGCCAGCGTTTCAACTCGAAGTTCGCGCTGCGTGACGCCAGAGCGGTGTAGCGACCTTCCTCTCCCGCGCGGACCGCGACCAGCGCGCCGTCGCGGCCGATCAACACGTCCGGCCGCGCGAGCATGGGCGAGAGCGCCAAACCACCGGCGATGGCCGCAAACCCGAGGCTGCGCGAGCGCGCGGGCCATAAAGCCACCCACAATCCGCCCAGCACCATCAACAGGAAGGCGGACAGCGGAATGGCGCGAATATGCGCGACCGCGCCGGGCAGCGCGGCCGTCCACTTCGCGCACCAGACCATCGCGTCGATGCCAAAGCTCATGATGGAGAGCGCGATCCACTCCAGCCCCAGCGGCATGAGCAACAGCGCCAACAGCGCCGCCGGCATGACGATGAAGTTGCAGATCGGAATGCTCATCAGGTTCGCCAGCACCGCGAACTGCTGACTGGTGTGGAAGTGGTACGCCGCGAACGGCGCGACGGCCACGCCTGCCACGATCGTGGACAGCGTGATCCCGCCGAAGAACATCGCCGCCCGGCCGAGCACGCTGCGCCGCCACGCAGCTGCGAACTTGCGGTTCTCGTTGACGAACTCGTAGGCCGCGACGAGCGCGACGACGGCTGCGAACGACATCTGGAATCCGACGTCGAGCAGGCTCTCGGGGTAAATCACGAGGATCACGAGCGCCGACAGCGCGACGTTGCGCATGGCCAGCGCCGGCCGGTCCATCAGCACCGCGAGGAACATGATCGAGATCATGATGTAGGAGCGCACGGTGGCGAACGCCGAGCCCGAAATCAGCAGGTAGCCCAGCGCCGCCAGCGCCGCAGCGACGGCCGCCCACTTCTTGATGGGATAGCGCAACGCAATCGACGGAAAAGATGCCAGCAACAGCCGCACGGCGAAGAACACGGCACCTGCCATGATCACCATGTGCAGGCCGGAGATCGACAGGATGTGATAGATCCCGGCGTCACGAAAAGCGTCGTTGGTCGCCTCCGAGATGCCGCCGCGCTCGCCCGTGATCAGGGCGTTGGCAATGGCGCCTGCTTCACCGGGCACGGCAGCGAGGATGCGCGCCCCGATCGCCTGGCGCACGCGCGCAATCGCGGCGGACGCGCGCAGCGGCCAGGGTGCCGGTTGTGCTTCCGTGTCCATCTGCGGCACCGACAGGCTGTAACCCACACCGCCCAGGCTGGCGTACCAGGCGGTTCGCGCGAAGTCGTATCCTGCAGGCAATGCCGGACCCGCCGGCGGAGCGAGCGTCGCGCGGACACGCACGGCATCACCCGGCTTGAGGCCGGCCAGAGGCGTCATCGCGCGAATGCGTACGCGAACTGGCTGCTTATCCGGCGGCATGCCCTCGATGCCGGTCACGTCCAACGTCAAGCGCTGACCGCGCTTGGCCATCGGCTCGACCAGAACGACGTAGCCGCGCACCTCCGCCGGGCCGACGCGTTTCTCCAACACCGGCGCACGCACCCATTCCGTCCGCGCCTTGGCCAAGGCCAGCCCGACCGCGACCACGAACGTCACGCCGAGCAGGATCGCGAGCGCTCCGCGTGAGCCCGCATAGGCCAGCCCCGCGAAGGCCGCCGCGAGCGTGACGAGCACCAGAGGTGGCTCCTGCGGCAGCGCGAAGTAGAGGCCGATCCCGACGCCCAACAGCACCGGCTGGAACACAAACCAGTGCTCGCGCTGCGCCTCCAAGGCATTTCGAACGCCGAACCCACTCGCCTGCATACTGAATTCGCGCCAATCCGGCCCTTACCCGTTTTCGCCGCCTATGCTACACGCCGGACAACATCGGCGCAGCAGCGCTCCGTACAGAAACGAATAGAAAGTCATCATGACCGACGCCACGACCTCGAGCGGCGCCCCCGTCGTCCGTTTTGCGCCTTCACCCACCGGCTACCTGCACATCGGCGGTGCCCGCACGGCCCTGTTCAACTGGCTCTACGCCCGGGGCCGCGGCGGCAAGTTCCTGCTGCGCATCGAGGATACGGACCGCGAGCGCAACAACGCAGAGGCCGTCGACGCGATCCTGAACGGCATGCGGTGGCTGGAACTCGATTGGGATGGCGAGCCGGTCTCGCAGTTTTCGCGCGCCGCGCGTCATCGCGAGGTGGCCGAAGCGATGCTGGCGGGCGGCAACGCCTACAAGTGCTACCTGACCAAGGAAGAACTCGACGCCATGCGCGCGGCGGCCGAGGCCGAGAAGCGTCCGCTCACCATCCGCTCGCCATGGCGCGACCGCGATCCCGCCGAGGCGCCCGCAGGCGTGCCTCACGCGCTGCGGCTCAAGGCCCCACGCGACGGCGAAACGGTGGTCGCCGATCACGTGCAAGGCACGGTGACGTTCCCCAACAAGGACCTCGACGACCTGATCATCCTGCGTTCCGACGGCAACCCCACCTACAATCTCGCCGTCGTCGTCGACGATCACGACATGGGAGTGACCCACGTCATCCGCGGCGTCGACCACCTGACGAACACCGCGCGCCAGCAGCAGATCTACAAGGCGATGAGCTGGGCCATTCCGGAGTTCTCGCACGTGCCGCTGATCCACGGGGCCGATGGCGCCAAGCTGTCCAAGCGCCACGGCGCGCTGGCGGTGGAAGCTTATCGCGACATGGGCTACCTGCCCGCCGCCCTGCGCAACTATCTCGCCCGCCTCGGCTGGAGTCACGGCGACGACGAAATCATTTCGACTGCGCAACTTGTCGAATGGTTCGACGTAACGGGCGTCGGCAAGAGCGCGGCACGTTTCGATTTCAAGAAGCTCGAAGCGCTGAACGGCACCTACATCCGCTCGGCCGACGACGGCGAACTTGTCGAACGCATCCGTGCCTTGCTGCCGCATATCGAGGGCGGCACGGCCGTCGCCTCGAAGCTCGACGAGAACGAAGGTTGGACGAAGCTCAAGATTGCGATGCCCGGGCTCAAGGATCGCGCCAAGACGCTGATCGAGCTGATCGACGGCGCGGCCTACATCCACGCCGCGCGGCCGCTCGCCCTTGACGACAAGGCGCAGAAGCTGCTCGACGCGGATGCACGCGCGATCCTCGCCGCACTCGTCAGCCGCCTTGAGGCACGCAGCGATTGGGCAGCCGCGGGGCTGGAAGCGGACGTAAAGGCCTTCGCCGAAGAGACCGGCGCAAAACTGGGCAAGGTCGCGCAGCCGTTGCGTGCGGCTCTAACCGGACGTTCCGTGTCACCACCCGTCTTCGACGTGATGGAAGTGCTCGGGCGCGACGAATCCCTGGCCCGGTTGCGCGATCAGGCGGCCGGATAACTCCGGACAAGGTTGGCCGCCTATTCAGAACGCGTCCAATGCTCAAAATTCTACCAAGGCGCAGCTTGGCGATACCGCGCGCGGATGCGATAGTGATTTGACGCACTGCACAATTCGTCCGACCCGGAACGAAGAGGATAGCTACAATGACCGTTCAGGAAAAAAGCGTGACGGCCGCCCCGCGGGGCCCCGCCGAGTTGAAGTTCGGCGAGCAATCATCGCAGTTCCCTGTCCGGTCGGGCACGATCGGCCCCGACGTGATGGACATCAGCAAGCTCTACAAGGACACGGGGTGCTTCACCTACGACCCCGGCTTCACGTCCACGGCAAACTGCGCGTCCAGGATCACCTACATCGACGGCGACGAGGGCGTGCTGCTCTATCGCGGCTACCCAATCGATCAACTGGCCGAGAACTCCGACTTTCTCGCCACCTGCTACCTGCTCTTGCACGGAGAGCTGCCGACCAACGAGCAGTTCGTCGCGTTCCGCAAGACGATCGTGAACCACACCATGGTGCACGAGCAGATGACGCGCTTCTACACCGGCTTCCGCCGGGACGCGCATCCGATGGCCGTCATGGTCGGCGTCGTGGGCGCTCTCTCCGCGTTCTATCACGACTCGACCGACATCTCCGATCCCGGCCAGCGCATGATCGCGGTCCACCGCATGATCGCCAAGATGCCGACGATCGCCGCGATGGCCTACAAGTACTCGATCGGCCAGCCATTCATCTATCCGCGCAACGATCTCGATTACGCGTCGAACTTCCTGCAGATGTGCTTCGCCGTTCCGTGCGAGCCCTACATCGTGAACCCGGTTCTCGCGCGCGCGCTCGACCGCATCTTCATCCTGCACGCCGACCATGAGCAGAACGCGTCGACGTCTACGGTCCGCCTCGCCGGTTCCTCCGGCGCCAACCCGTTCGCCTGCGTCGCCGCCGGCATCGCATGTCTATGGGGCCCGGCTCACGGTGGAGCCAACGAAGCGGCCCTCAACATGCTGGAGGAGATCGGCTCGGTCGATCGCATCCCCGAGTTCATCGCCAAGGCAAAGGACAAGTCTTCCGGCTTCCGCCTGATGGGCTTCGGGCACCGCGTCTACAAGAACTACGATCCGCGCGCCAAGGTGATGCAGAAGACCTGCCACGAAGTGCTCGATGCGCTCGGCCTGCATAACGATCCGTTGCTGAAGGTCGCTATCGAGCTTGAAAAGATCGCGCTTCAGGATCCCTACTTCGTCGAGAAGAAGCTTTATCCCAACATCGATTTCTATTCGGGCATCACGCTGCGCGCGATGGGCTTCCCGACGTCGATGTTCACGGTGCTGTTCGCCGTCGCCCGTACGATTGGCTGGACCGCACAATGGAAAGAGATGATCGAAGACCCTGAGCAGCGTATCGGTCGTCCGCGCCAGCTGTACATCGGTCCGGCCCGCCGCGATTTCCCGAAATAAGGGCCACCGCCAAACGTGCCAAACGTCTTAATTTCGGCGGCACTGGTTGAAACCAAGTGCCGCCGTTCCCGTATATAGTAAGACGATTGAGATCACGTCCAAGACGCCGGCACAGGCCGAGCAGTCGTCGAGGAGTACACAAATGGTAAGATTCGTAATGGCGCTGGCGCTCGTCGCGGCAGCCAGCCTGCCGGCGCAAGCCGACAGCTATTGGGAACTGGAATCGGCCCGGGCGAACGCCCGCGCTGGCGGCCCCGTCAGCGAGCGCGACGCCGAACTGCTCGACCGTTACGGCTGCTTGAGCGGCACGCGCAGCGCGTTTTGTGAACGCAGGGACCGGCGCCACAGCAGCCACACCGAACGCCGCCGCCGGGCGCGTTGAGACCCCAGCGCTTTCCGCTCTTCGTTGAACCGCGGAAAGCTCTAGCTTCAAGCACTCTAGCGCTGCGGAACAGCGTCTTCGATCCCCAGAGCCGACTGAGTTTCGAGGTCCTGATCGTCTACGACCGGGTCGGGAGCGGCGCCGGCGTCGTCCAGATCGGCGAGTGCTTTGCTCGGCCACGCGACGGCGACGAGTGCCGCAACGCTGAGCGCGATCAACGCACCGATCATGTAAAGGCTCGCGCCTGAGCCTAGGAACCGCACGAAGATCGATGCGATGATGTTGTACTTCATCGCCGCGAACGCACCGGCTACGGCACCACCCAGCTTGCCGATGAGTTCGAGCTGCTTGTCGCGACGCCGGTAGAAATAGAACACGATCAGCAACAGCCAGGCACCGAACACGATGCTGAGGATCGGCACGATCGTGCTGAAGGTGCCGCGCGCATTCACACCGACAAGCGCACCGGTCGATTCCAGGAAGCCTTGCGACATGAACGGGAAGAACATCGCCGCCGCCGCGCCGATCACGAGCCCGCGTTCGATGCGGCCGATCTGTCGCCGATAGTGCGTCTCCACGCTGCGGAAGCGCACGGCCAGCAGCAGGCTGATGGCCAGGAGGATCAGGAGGAAGAGGATCTTCAGCGGCAATAGCCAGCTATGAACCTGATGGGTCAGCGATCTGCGTTCCGGCTGCGCGAACGAGGCATTGACGAAACCTTCCAGCCGGGCCTGCGCCTGACAGCATTCGGCGTCGGTCTGAAGCACGGGCTTCGCCGAGAGCGGCGTCGATGCGAAACAGAAACGGCCACTCGTGTCCGGCGTCTTCTCGACGAGAGGATCGACACGGCAATCCCGCGCGAAGTCCGCCAGTCCGATGCGGCCGCGGCTCACCGTGCGCAGGTTGTTGAGCGCCTCCAGGTACGGCATGCGCTGACACACGCCGGCCGTCGATCCCGGCAGGCCGCAGTTCGCCGGCTCGCCGCGGTCCGCAAGCAATGTCTGCGGGGCTACATCCCAACCCGACCGCTTGGGGCTGGCCAATATGAAGCTGGCGATGAGAACCGACAGGGCCGTCAACACCGCGAGGCCGATGACGAAGCGCACGCGCCCGAAGCGAACGTGGCGCCAATAGAGGTCCACGAACGCGCAGGCCGGAAGGTAGAAGGCAGCGAGTGCCACGATGCCGAACGTCGGGAAGAACAAGAACAGGTGGCTGTCGAGCGTCAGGAAATCGATCCACTGCGCATCGCGGAACTCATGCGCAAGAGTTGCGGTGCTGG
>JAKAXS010000583.1 GCA_021816505.1 Pseudomonadota bacterium | reverse complement strand
CCGACCACGCGCGCGCATTTCTTGTAGCCCGATCCAGGATCGAGCTTCAGCTGCATCATTGCGTAGACAAGGCGCCGGTGAACCGGCTTCAGCCCATCCCGGACATCCGGCAGCGAGCGGGACATCGTCGCCGATAGCGCATAAGCGAGATAACGCTCGGCGAGGGTGTCCGAAAAGCTGACGCTCTCGATGTTGCCGATATTCGTGTCTGGCATGAGCCTTCCTTCCTTCGAAGAGGCTCGAAGTATATAAAAACGTCGTTATGCTTTCAATAAATATGCGCCTGTCTGTCGCTTATTTCTCGGTCTGGATCGTCCCCGTGCCGCGCACGTGCTCCAGCCATTCCGCGAACTGGTTATTCGACCAGGCGTTCTTGGCAAGATTGCAGGCCAGGTGGGTTATCTGGAGGTTGTCCGCCGCGTAGCTCGGGATCGAGCTGTCGATCCGGTCAGGCGATGGCTGCAGAAGCGGATGATCCGTGGCTTCCAGGGCTGTGCCACAGAGGGCGCAAAGACCGCCCTGCTCCTGCATCCACTTCCGTGTGATGATCACGATCGTGTCGCTGATATTGGCTCCGAACCGGACGGGGTTCGTCCGCGGATCAACAGTGCCGCTGCGGGCGATGCGCTGGGCGATCCGCTCGGCCATCCTGTAGGCGGCCTGTTTGACCAGCTTCGGCGTTTCGGCGGCGACCGCGGCCCTCGTGTCGAGATAATGCCGGGCAGCCTCGGTGAAGTTGAGCTCTGCCCGGGTGACCGGCAGATCCATGATGATCTCCCGCTCGCGTCCCAACACCTCGACCACGTTGCCGCGGTACCGCGGCTGCCCCAGGCTTGCATAGGCGCCCGGTGCGACATCCTGGGCGGCGGGGAAGGGGCGACGGGTCATGGTGGCGGCCCGAACGATCAGCATCGAGAACTGCCATGGGTTGCCGCCGAACCTGGGTGCGACCCGTTCCCAGATTTCCGGTGGCACGATGCGCTTCGTCTCGTATTCCGAGGATGGATCTACGCTGACGGCCGAGAGCAGGCGCTTCCGATGTGCGGGGTCGGCCGTCCGCTCTGGGTCACCGGTTCCAGCATAGACGACGACATCGCGGCTCGTCCGGTACTCCCTGCGAAGGAAATCGCCGAGGCTGCGCTTCGAGTATGAGAAGCACGGCCAGTTGGAATCCGCCGTCGCGAATTCACTCTTCAGGAATACGCGCCCGTCCGGCGCCATCATGTCAGCAACGACCACGATTTGAGTCCAGGATCCAACGTCCTTTATTTTGCGATGCCGTAATGGGCTTCGCAAGTCGTTGTGGGGCCGCTAGCCGGGGTCGAACCGGCGACCTGCCGTGTACGAAACGGCTGCTCTACCTGCTGAGCTACGGCGGCGAGGGGGTGGCACGGGCGGCGGGAATCGAACCCGCGTTGCGCGGTTTTGGAGACCGGCGTGTTTCCAGTTAGCACTACGCCCATCGTGGGACTGCCTGGTGGAATCGAACCACCGACATCCGGCTTATGAGACCGGCGCTCTGGCCATCTGAGCTAAGGCAGCATGAGTTGCCGGGATCCGGCGAAAAGGTCGGCTGCGGCAGCGAGCTGCCGGCGCAGACAACCCTTCCGTCGGATCTGCAGCTTCGCATTCTTCGTCGGCACGCAGCGCGACCGGAAGAGAGGATCGTGGAGTGCCCGGACCATGTGGTTCCGGGGCTTTGGCTTGGCTTGCGCCAAGCGAGGCTTGCTCATTCCGTCCTCCAAAGGGCTTGACATGGGGCGATATGCTATCAACATTGATTGCATTCTGATTGCAAAGGCACCAAAAATGGCACAAATAGTAATCCGAAGCCTTGATGAGTCTGGTGTCGCGCAGCTCAAGGAGCTCGCGGTTCAAAACCGACGATCCATGGAGGCAGAGGCCAGAGAGGCTCTCCACGCGTGGGTGAAAAGGCCAAGTATGCACGGCCGACTCGCCGAATTGTCTGCGCGGCTCCAGGCCGCTCTGGCGCTGGCCGCTCAAACCCCGCCGAGTAAGTATGAGGATAGAGGGGGGTTCACACATGCGGACCTCGCACGAGGTATCGGACTCGATTTTGTGACTCCCGTGGACCAGTGGTTCGAGGGGGTGGCGGAACCGACGATGAGCCAGGTGGAGGCGATCGCCGAGTGGTGCGGTGTGTCAAACGAATGGCTCAATTTCGGCAGAGGCGCGCCATATCTGATTCGGAACCAGCGGATCCCGCTCGAGCCGGCTGAGGGGGCGCTCTGGTTGCTTGGCGTGGATAACGACAGCCCTACAGGTCTGAAGCGCCTGCACTTTGTGCGGCGGAACAGCAAGGCTGGCGAACTGATGGTGGTCCGGGAGTGGGGCGTGAAGACAGATGCCTTTCACACACCTTACCATGTTAGTGCTGAGACCGGTGCCGGGGGTAGATTTGATCTGGTTCACCTTCTATTGGTCTGGAAAGCACTTTACAGGCTTTATACAAAGTCAAATTTGCTATCTGATACGATGATCTCGAGCCATATTGTATCAGACAATATATGGAAAGAATTGAGTGCCGGCCATGTGAATCGCTCCCCCCTGTTCAACAGCTCGATATCAATTTCCCTTTGTT
>JAKAXS010000064.1 GCA_021816505.1 Pseudomonadota bacterium | reverse complement strand
CGACGCCGGTTTCAGCCATGATCAGCTCGAAGCCATCGAGCTGTTTGCCGGGGGCACCATCGGCGAGCAGCCGGTTGCGGCTCGTCATCGCACGCTCGAAGCGGCCCGCGCGCGTGCGGTAGGACGGGTCGAAACACAAAATGAGCCGATCGAGAAAGCGGCGGCGTTCAGAGGCGGGACCGGTGAACAGTCCGTCCATCGCCGGCGTGACCCAGACCATTTCGACGTAATCGGCAAGAATGCCGGAGCCCGACTTCGTATCGCCGTCGATGCGGACGATGCGCGCCGCCCGTTCCGGTACCCCTGGCGCCGGCTGCACGCCCGTGCCGATGTCGATGCTGCCGAGCGCCGTATGAACGCGCGACGCGACGGACCACCCGGCGCTACCGGCCCGCGCCAGATCCGCAAAGGCCGCGCCGCGCAGCCCCTGGCCGGGCGCCAGCAGCGAAACGGCTTCCAGCAGGTTCGTCTTGCCCGCGCCATTCGCACCGATGAGCACGATCGGCCCAGGTCCAGGCGCCAGCGTCGCCGTTGCGTAGTTGCGGAACCCCGTCAACGCAATGCGCTCCACCCAAAGGCGCGCGTGATCGCTTGTCTTCGAGGATTCAGATCCAGTGTCGGTCATCGCGTCTCGCTTCATTCCCTCTCCCCGTCCTTCACGGGGAGAGGGTTAGGGTGAGGGGCAGAAACTCGCTGCAGCGCAAGCGGCTGCCCCTCACCCCGGCCCTTTCCCCGCGCGCGGGGAGAGGGAGAAACCGCTACACGCGCATCGGCATCAGAACGTAGAGCGCGGTTTCGTCGCCGCCGTCGCGGATCATCGTGGGGGAACCGGGATCGGCCAGCAGGAAGCGTGCTTCCTCGCCTTCGAGCTGGCCGGCGATGTCGAGCAGGTAGCGCGCGTTAAAGCCGATTTCGAGCGGCGAGGCCTGATAGCCGACAACGATCTCTTCCGTGGCGCTGCCGCCTTCCGGGTTGTTGACGGACAGCACAAGTTTGTCGCCGTTGATGTTGAGCTTCACGGCACGGCCGCGTTCGCTGGCGATGGTCGACACGCGATCGACGGCACTCATGAACTCGGCGTTGGTGACCTTCAATTCCTTGTCGTTGCCCTGCGGAATGACGCGGCCATAGTCGGGGAAGGTGCCGTCGATCAGCTTCGACGTCAGCGTGACGGAGCCGATCTCGAAACGCACCTTCGACGCGCTGACGCCGATCTTCACGGGCGCGGAGCTGGCTTCGATCAGGCGATGCAGCTCGTGCACCGTCTTGCGCGGAATGATGACGCCCGGCATGCCTTCAGCACCGTCCGGCCGGTCGAGTTCCACCTGTGCCAGGCGGTGACCGTCGGTCGCGACGGCGCGCAGCTTGCGCGAGCTACCCTTGTCGGCCACGTGGAAGAAGATGCCGTTGAGATAGTAGCGCGTCTCCTCGGTGGAGATGGCAAAGCGCGTCTTTTCGATCAGGCGCTTGAGGTCCCCCGCACCAAGCTCGAACGAATGAGCCAGGTCGCCCGCGGCGATGTCCGGAAAATCTTCCGGCCCCAGGGTCTGCAAGGCAAAGCGCGACTGGCCGGCCGTGATCGTCAGCCGTTCCTTTTCCGCGTCGCGCTTGATCTCGATTTCGGTGCCGTCGGGCAGCTTGCGCACGATGTCGTGCAGCATGTGGGCGGGTACCGTCACGGCACCCTGTGTCGACACGCTGGCCGAGACGTCTTCGATCACCTCGCGCTCCAGGTCGGTTGCCTTGAGCGACAGCTTGCCGTTTCCGGCGCGCAGGAGAACGTTGGACAGAATGGGGATCGTGGTGCGGCGTTCGACGACGCTCGTCACATGCCCGAGCGCTCTCAACAGTTCACCGCGTTCGATCACTAGCCGCATTAGGGGTGCCTCGGGCGTTCCAATTGTTGCTGCGCCGGCACCGCGTTTCGAGCGACACCGCACGGCCCCGCTGCGAAGCCCGAACCAGACCGGATCTGAAGGGAGAAGGGATTCGCGAAGGACGCGCAACTTGACCCGATACCGCATTGTATTTCAAGGGGCGCTTGGGGGCGGCCGCAACTTTTATGGGGCTCAATCGGCGTTCTGGTGAAAGCCTGAACAAAAACAGGAGCGGCATCGTGAGATGCCGCTCCCTCCCCGCCAACAGACCGCTTCGTCGCCCACGACGCAGTCTGCTCGCCAACTCGTGAGAACCGGCCCTAAGCCGGCCCGCTCCTCAGTGGCTGAGGAGCTTCTTCAACTCTTCCAGCTCCTCGCGCAGGCGCGTGTTGCCGTTCAATTCATTGTCGATTTTGCGGATCGCATGCAGAACCGTGGTGTGGTCGCGGTTGCCGAAGCGGCGACCGATTTCCGGCAGCGAACGCGCGGTCAACTGCTTCGCCAGGTACATGCCGATCTGGCGCGGCCACACGACCGAGCGGTGGCGGCGCTGCGAGAGCAGATCGCCCTTCGACACGCCGAAGTGCCGCGAGACGATGCGCAGGATGTCTTCGATCTTGATGCGCCGCGGCTCAACGCCCTGGACGAGATCGCGGATCACGGTCTCGGCGATGTCGAGCTTGAGCGGCGTGCGCATGTACTGCCACGTGGCGTAAAGCCGGGTGACGGCACCCTCCAGCTCGCGGCCCGATTCCGTCAGGCGGTCGGCGAGCAGATCGACGACCTCGCGCGGAACTTCGAACGAGGGATCGTTGGCACGCTTTTCAGCGACGCGCTGCTCCAGAACCTTGAGGCGCAGCTCGTGGTCGAACGTGTTGATCTCGGTCACCAGACCGCGCTGCAGACGCGAGCGCATGCGCTCGTTCAGGCGTTCGATCTGGCCGGGGGCGCGAGCCGAGGCGACGACCACGTGACGGCCGCCGTCCAGCAGCGCGTTGATGATGTGATCGAACTCCTGCTCGGTCTTCTCGCCCTGCATGAATTCGAGATCGTCGATCAGCAGAACGTTGATCGAGCGGAACTTTTCCTTGAACGACAGCGGATCGGACGAGCGCAGCGCTTCGACGAAGCGATAGCGGAAGCATTCTGCCGTCAGATACAGCACCTGGGCTGCCGGTGCACGACGGCGCACCTCCCAGGCGATGGCGTGCAGCAAATGGGTTTTGCCCAGGCCAACCTGCGAATGAATATAGAGCGGGTTGAAGCCGGGGCTATCGTTCAGCACCGTCTCGGCGACCTGCGTGGCGCCGGCGTGCGCCATGCGATTGGCGGAGCCGACGACGAAGCTGTCGAACGTATAGCGGGGATCGAGCGGCGAACCCTCGAAGCCGGCAACGTGGGTGCGGCCGATGGCGACCGGAAGCGGGCGTACGATAGGCTGGGAAGAGCCGGCCTGTTCCATGGCGAACGGCTTCGGCAGGTCGGCCGCCGGAGACTTGACCGGCTGCGGGCGCAGCGATGCACCGCCCGGCTGGCGGACGAGCACTTCCACGCGCTCGGCACCGGCGAACTCGGCCTGGCTGCACTGCAGAAGGTCGTCCAGATAGTGGGACTGGATCCAGTTGCGCAGAAACTTCACGGGTACGGAGACCTTGACGGTCTTGCCGTCGAAGTCGTCGAATTCCAGAGCATTGAACCAGCTGGTGAATGTCTCGTCGCCCAGGCGGGCACGCAGCATCGCGCGTGCCTTCTGTCCCTTGCCTGTTCCTGGATTGGTCGGCGCCAGCGCGCGCCGTGTGTCTGTGCCGCTCGTGGCAGATATCTCTGCCGTATCAATGGTCTGCATGCTAACCCCCGCACTTAAATGCTAAACAACCACACCCGAGTCCTGTCGAGGATGCGCCTATTGCCCTTTGGCGCAGCCTCACCAACACTCGAACGCTCACTGCGAACGCGACGCCCTCGCGCTCTTCGTCATGCAAAGCCCTCAGCCCCGAAAGACCTCAGCCTGCTTTCGCCCTAGCCTTGCAACCAGGGCAGGCCCTCGGATTTCCAGCCCGCCACCCGTCCTCGATGACGGTCGGCGTCCAGTGGTCCTTCGAACCCGTCAGCTACATTTCGGCAATTGCCGTAGCCCATCGCGGCCATCGCTTGAGCAGCCATGCGGCTGCGACCTCCCGACCGACAGATGAAGAACAGCTCCGCTTCTTTTGCAGCTCCAACTCGCTCGAGATGGTCCGCCAGGCGCGCCGTGAAATCCGGGTCCATCCGGTTATCAGGGAACGTCTGCCATTCGAGCGTCAGCACGCGCTTGCCCAGCTCAGAAAGATCGGGGACTCCAACAAAGGCCCATTCCGCCCGTGTCCGCACATCGATGAGAATGGTGTTGGGGTCTTCTTTCAGGCGTGCCCAGACATCGCTGACAGGCACGTCCCTGATCTCAAGGTCCTCGACAAATGCCACTGATACCCTCCGCTGCAGCCTCTCAGCGAAACACGCTGTTTCCAAAAGCTGCAGTCGATCCGTGCGCTTACTCGTACAAATTCAGACTTTACTTCCACGAAATCGGCAAGCGCCTAGTATTCCACAAAGTTAGATTTGTGGCTGCAAACGCATACAGTCTTCGTATCTTGAAGCCCCGGTTCCCGTTACTCACAAACTATCCACGGCAACCCCGGCGAGTCCCTAATTAGCGGTTAACAACGTTGGGCGCAAGTGTGTGACTACTGCTTCGCGGCTGTTGTCAATATTGCGAGAACAGGTTCGTATTCATCCACAGAGGCGGTGGAAATCTCATTGAGTCCGCTGCGGATTCTGGGGTTCGTGAATCCCGTTCCGTCACGATGCAAAATCGCCAAAGTGCTTGTCATGAAAATAGAGATTATGTGGGGGAAGTCTGTGGGTGGACCGCTCTTGGCCACCAAGTTGGCGGCCTCGAAATAGAATGAATCCAAAGGCTAGAGCGCACGAAAAAAGGCCGGCTGCGAGCCGGCCTTCGAACTGTTCTGTGACGAATACGCCACACCTAAGGGATGTGTGCGCGCAGACGTCTGCTTATTTCCCCATCGCCTTAATGCGCGCGTTCAAGCGCGAAACCTTGCGGCTGGCATTTCCCTTCACGATCACGCCCTTCTGCGCTGCGCGCACGAGAACGGGCTGCGCGGACTTGAACGCAGCCTGAGCGGCCGACTGGTCGCCGGAGGCAATCGCCTCTTCCACGCGGCGCACTTCCGTGCGCATGCCGGAGCGGCGTGCCTTGTTGATTTCGGTGCGGCGGATCATCTGCCGGGCGGCTTTCTTAGCCGAGGACGTATTGGCCATCTGTCGTGCCTTTCTGGAACTCGAAACGGGCCGGCCGCCGTTAGCGCGCCGTACCTGCCGATTGGTTGAGATACTGGAATTCAGCCCAGAAACGCTGTCCCAGGCGGCAAAATTCGCCGAACCTATACCGAGGCGGCCATACGCGGTCAATAACAGGCTGGACCGGGGTTGTCAGGGTTAACGTTGTAGAAGCCCGGAAATGTGGGCACCGGACACCCTTGGCGCGGGTCTTTTCCCACCTTAAACGAGGTGGATGGGCGAGGACACCACGACGAATCCATCGCGGGAGGATCAGATCCGTCAGCTGCGGCGGCGGGTCTATGAAATCATGGAGATCGGCCATGGCGAAGACCGCGCCAGCCGGGCCTTCGACGTTTTCATCGTCACGCTGATCCTGCTCAACGTGGCGGCGTTCGTGGCCGAGACCGTCCCGTCGCTCTACGCCGCCTACGGGCCCTACTTCTTTGCCTTCGAACTGTTCTCCGTCGCCGTCTTCACGGTCGAGTACGCGTTGCGGCTGTGGACGGCCGTCGAAATGCCGTTCCTCAGGAGACTGTCGCCGACGCGCGCGCGATTGCATTCGGCGGCGCGCCCGTCCCTGATCATCGACCTGCTGGCGATCCTGCCGTTCTATCTCAGCCAGTTCTTTGCGCTCGACCTGCGCGTGCTGCGGACGCTGCGGCTGCTGCGCTTCCTGAAGCTGTCGCGCTACTCACCGGCGATGCATTCGCTGATCCGCGTCGTCGTCAACGAACGGCGCGCGCTCATCGGTGCCGGGCTGCTGCTGTTTGCAGCCGTTCTGTTTGCGTCGACGGGAATGTACTACCTCGAAAGCGATGCGCAGCCCGACAAGTTCGGGTCGGTGCCGGATTCAGCCTGGTGGGCCATCGCGACGCTCACGACCGTCGGTTACGGCGATGTGGCCCCGATCACGCCGCTTGGCCGGCTGTTCGGCTCGGTCACGATGATCACCGGCTTGTGCATCCTGGCGCTGCCTGTCGCCATCATCGCCACCGGATTCTCGCAAGAGGTCAGCCGCCGCGATTTCGTCGTCACGTGGTCGTTGATGTCGCGCATCCCGATCTTCACGGATCTGGACGCGCGCGACGTGGGGCACATCATGCCGCTGCTGCACGCGCACAACTTCCCGCCGAATTTCGAGGTGGTTCCGGAAGGCGCGGTTGCCGACGCGATGTACTTCGTCGCGTCGGGGCAGATCGGTCACGGCTTCGGTGCGGACGCTTGCTACAAGACGGGCGACGTCATCGGCGCGGGCGCGCTGTTCGACCATGACGTGCACCCCGCCGCGATGATCACGCGTACGCGCTGCCGCCTGCTGAAGCTGCATCGCGAGGATTTCCATCGCCTCGAAGTGACGCATCCCGACGTCAGCGCGCGCATCCGCCGCGCAACCGGGCTTTGACGATTGCGCTCAAGCGGCGCGGCGTCCTGCAGCGAACGGCAAGCCGGGATTGATGTCGAGTACGGTTCGCTTGGGTTCGAGCAAGCTCTCCTCGCGACGGCACCCCCAGCGCTCGTCGGCGACACGGCCCTGAATGGTGTGGCCGTCATCGATGATATCGCCACGTTCGAACACATACTCAGCGGTGCTCTGCAGCACACGCGCGGCCTCGTTCGGCTCAAGTCCGCGGAAGTGCATCTGCAGATCCGTCAGGCCGAAGGGCGCGAGACCGAGCGTGTCCATCACCATGTCGCCGGGACTGTTTGCGACATTGAAGAAGCGAACATTGATAAATCCCGACACGGGATTGGCGATCTGCTGCCGCCGATTGAATTCCTCGATCAGGTGGCCGGGCGTCATGAACTGTTGCGTCTCGACGAAGTACACCGCGTCGATGGCCTGGCTTTCGAGCACGGATAGCAAGCCACCGGCCAAGAGCTGGCGGCGCTTCGCGTGCGGCAGCGCAGCCGACATCATGTCGGCGAACAGGCACGTGTAATGGCAGCCTTCGAGCACGTCGCGCGCATTGCGGAACGACCAGCTCTGCTCGAACGACGCGGCATATTTTTCAACGTCGGGGCCGCCGCTGGCTGGCAGCAGCACGAGTTGGGCGGGAATCGATCCGTCGGTGAAATGACACAAGTGATCGTGCAGCAGAAACATCTGCGTCGCGCCGTCGGCCTTTGGCTCGGGACTTTCGACGTTGCCGAACCGGCTCTGCATCGCAGCGAGCAATCTGTCGCGATTGAAAACGATGGGCTCGCGCGCAAACAGCTCGATTGAATAGGCCATGGCATTCCTGCGTGATTGTTGGTGGGAATCAGCAGTCTACCGGCGAATGGGTAGAGAATGAGGCTACGGATTGTCAGCCGCGCGGCAGATCGGCTTCAGGCCGTCGCGTCCAGTGCGCGCACGACGACGACGGTGGCGTTGTCCTGATGCGCGTCGCGCACCGCCTCGACCGCGCGGATGAGCGCGCTCGCGACGGCATTGGGACCGTCAGCAGCGTAGGCGGTGACGACGCGTTCAATCTCGCCGTGTTCCAACGTCTGCAAACCATCGCTCGCCAGGATGATGTAGTCGCCCGCTTCGACCTGCAGCGGCTTGCGCGACAGATCGACCATGTCGATGTCCTCGCCGGTGACAGCGGAGCGCAGCATATGGCGGCGAGGGTCCTTGCGGGCTTCCTCCGCCGTGATCTTGCCGGCCGCCGCCATGCGATCGAGTTCGGGCGCGAGCGAGTGATCCTCGTTCAACAGCGCGATCTCACCGCGACGGTAGAGCAGGAGCGGGCTGTCACCGACGCTCACCCATTCGACGCCGTGTTTGCCGAACACCACGCCGACGAGCGTCGAGCCCATGCCGTTGAGCATCGGATTCGATGTCACCGTGGCGGCGATGGCGTCATTGGCGGCGCGTAACGCTTCGACCAAGCGTTCCTTTTCCGGAAGCGTGTTGGCAGCGTAGGCCTTGATGAAGCTCTCGCACGCCATGCGGCTCGCCAGCGCGCCGCCGGCGTGACCGCCCATGCCATCGGCGAGGACGGCGACGAGCGGCTGCGCATTCCCGTTGGTCGGAGCGGCGGCAGGTGCGGATTGGTCCGCGCCCGGCCAGACGACCGCCGTGTCTTCCTGGTAGTTGCGTGCGCCGCGCGTGGCGTGGCTGGCATGGTCGAAAGCGTGCATCGCGCCTTAGCTTTTAACTTCCGAGAGCGCAGACCAGTCGAACTCCGGCCCGCAAAACGGCACGAAGACGAGTTGGGTGCGGCCCATCGTGATGACGTCCATCTGCGCCAGCTCGACCGCGCCTGTCGGCCGCTTTGCGTTCAGCGACACGACGTTGGTCTTGGCGAGATTGGGGACGAACAGGAAAGAGCGGTCCGAGCCATCGTAGCGGATGTAGGCCTGCTCTTCAGACGAAATGGCGTCGTCGCCGAAGTCGATCGGCACGCGATTCTTGTCGCTGCGGCCGACGGTGTTGTTGCCTTCGAAGATCGGGCGATAGTTGCCGATGCCGGGGCCGCCCACCACCACGAGCCAGCCGACGACCGGGTCCTGATTGAACTCGCCGCGTTCCACGCGCTGGCGCCCGCGCACCAACTGCGTGCGCGCGGGCGCGGTCACATCATCGTCCTCATCGGGCACGGGAGCCTCCTTGCGAGGTGAGCGCACGACCCGCGTCGTCGGCGGGGCGTCCATCTCAATATGCCGCTGTTCGAGCGGCGTCGAGGCGCCGCGTGCCTGGCGTGCGGCTTCCTCCGCGCTGAGACTGTCTTGCTGCTGCTGTTGCTGGGCCGCTGCCTGCTCAGCCGAGACGATATCGGTCGGTGCCGCCGGCGTGATCACGGCGGGCAGCCCGGCGATCGTCTGGGCGATGGACTGTGCTGGCTGCGTGTCGTCGCGGCTGGCCGCAACGAGGGCGTCTTTCAGCGAGCCGAGAAAGCGACCAGCGCGTGCGGGCTGGCCAGCTTTTTCCTCTTTCATGTGATCCTCCTGTGGCGCTCGGCTGTGACGCTAGTTGCTGATTCGGGCGAGACTTGAGCCGTCATCGGCCTCCAGTGCCGAATATTCAAGCCGGACGGGTCACAAAGGACAGTTTGACCTGGCCAAGCTCGATCGTGTCGCCGTCGCTGAGCTGCGCTTCCTCGATCCTTTGGCCGTTGACCAGAACGCCGTTCCCGCCGTTGCTCGACAGGTCGGTGATGACGTAGGCCGCGTCGTCCGTCCGGTGAATGGCGGCATGATAGCGATGAACCGTCTTCTCATCCAAGCAGATGTCGTTATCGGCGTCTCGCCCAAGTCGCAAATAGCCGGCGCCGACATCGTGGCGGCGTCCGTCGGCAAACTGGATCCAGGCGTCCGTGGGCCAGAGCGGTGCCGGGTCTGATGCGCCGCCATCCAGCCGGCCACGCTGCCGGTCGCTGCGGCGATAGACCATCGTGGCGTCCGCCTGTTCGGCGACCGGCGCACGCCGCAACATGGCGCCGAGCAGGGCCAGCGGCGGCAACATCAGCAGCATGGCGAGGCCCAGCACCAAAGCCAGCGCCCGGTCATAAGTGGTAGAGATCAGATCGAGAATCGCCGTCCACGTATTCGGTGCGCCGCTTTGGGCGGGCACGGCCGCGAGCGCGTCCGAGGCGCGCGCCGACATGATCGCGGACACCGCGACGAGATACGTCAGCCGCATGCGCATAATGTGTTGAGTTTCATCGCGTTCGTCCCCGCTGCGTGTGCCTCACGTAACCGGCGGCGTGTCTGTGGAAAACTCCGCCTTCAAACCGGCGACGCGCCGCCACCTTGCCGATTCAATGCTCGCGCCTCCGCCACAATCCTGCTTCATAAGACGCAGGGCAAGATCGATTCTGATGCGGTGGATCGAATACGTGTGCCAACTGACGTTCATCCCCTGGTACGTGCTCCTTCAGGAACCCGTGCAGGCCTGACGCGCGAACGCTATGACAAACCTGATAGCGCTACATGCCGGCACAGAGCTGGTTGGCGACTACCGCATCGAGCGCGTGCTCGGCGCGGGCGGGTTCGGCATAACCTATCTCGCCGAAGAGATCGCACTCGGCCGCCAGGTCACGATCAAGGAATACTTTCCATCTGACTTCGCCGCTCGCAACAACGAGGGTGATGCCGCGCCGCGTTCCGAAGGATGCTCGGGCGACTACCGCTGGGGGCTGGACCGCTTCATCGAAGAAGCGCAGACGCTCGCGAAATTCAATCATCCCAACATCGTGCGCGTGTACCGGTATTTTCGCGCCAACAACACCGGCTACATGG
>JAKAXS010000582.1 GCA_021816505.1 Pseudomonadota bacterium | reverse complement strand
GCCTCTCAGACGGCGGGCTGTCGCCGCGCCCTTCACGTCGCTTCGGTCCAAGTCGACGGCACGGATGATCCAGGGCGCTCCCTTACATAGCTGGCTCGCCGAGAGTTGACCATCTTTGATTAGCCGACGCACGGTCGACGGGCTAACGGTCAGAGCTGCCGCAGCCTCATCGAGCGTGATTTCGCCGCGCTCCTGGCGCTCGCCTTCGCGATAGGTTGGAATGGCATTGTGATTACGCAGGCTGCACACCCGAGATTGCGTCCAGCCATTGCCGCGTCCTGTTGTTTTGCCAGCCCGATTGAGCACTGAGGCGATCGCCTTGTCCGGCATCTGTCGTGCCAGTACGCGCACAAGATCGATGGTTTCGCCTTCGGCGCTCCAGCGGTGCTGACCCGTGCGGTTCTTCTTGACCTTGAGAGCCGTATGGTCCCCGCCGTGCCAGCGAATGACGAGATCCAGCGCGTTGTCCTCGACGCGGACGACGATCTCGTCGATCAGCGTCCGCACGATGCGTTTCCTTGCCTCTGGTGTCACGCCAGCGTGGGTCCATGCCCTTTGCAGATCGGCGCCAAGCGTCATCAATCGCTCGCGATCGGCAGGCACCGGCTCGGATGCGGATGACGACGTTAATTCCTCCAGCTCAGTCTCCAGATCGCGGACGATCGTCAGTCGTTCATTCCATCGCGCCTCCAACTCGGCGGCGACGAGGCGGTTGTCGGGATCGACGGCATCATACTGGCGGCGCGCGCGGCTGACCTCGTAGCGGGCCTGCTCCAGCGCCAGCTCGACCTGCCGTCGCTTGTCCCCGCTCGCCCGGCTGCGGACAGCCTGTGCCGCGAGCGCCGCCTCGATTCCGAGCGGTTGCAGACGAGCGATGACTTCGGCACCGATATCCCGATCAATACGCATTCCTCCGAACGAGATGCAGCGATCACCGCCGTGATTGAGGAAGCCGCCCTGGCAATGATACCGGCCTGTGTTGCCGTCGGTGCCGGAGTAAGCGACGTGCAGCTTGCGTCCGCAATGACCGCAGCGCAGCAGGCCGGCGAGTAGCGCCTCACCACGGCGCAGCGCACCACGGCTCATGGGGTTCTTGCCATTGGCGTTGTCCGCGATCAGGCCAAGGTTCCTCTCGTAATCCGCCCAACTCAGATAACCCTCGTGGTGATCCGGGATCAATACCTCCCAGTCCTTGCGCTCCTTCTTAAAGCCGCGCACCACCTTTTTGCGCCCCGCTTCAATACTGACGCGGCTGCCAGTGCGTCCGAAGGCATAGGCGCCAGCATAGATCGGATTGGTCAGGATGTGCAGGACCGTGTTGTACACCGGCAGCTTCCACTCAATCGCGCGATCTTCGGCACCGTAGCTGACAGCGGGCAAAGGTATGCGCTCGTGCCTAAACCAGAGATGCACCTGGCGGACCGACTGCATCTCGACGAACTTGACGAAGACGAGCGCAATCGCCTCCGCAATGCGCCGATCCGGATCTTTCTCGATGCGGTTGTTGCTAATCTGCACGTAACCGATGGCCACCGTCATGAACAACTCGCCACGGCGCGCCTTCTGCTTCAGGGCCTCAAGCGAGCGCTGGCGCAGTACCGAGAGCTCCATCTCGCTCATGGTTCCCTTCATGCCGAGCAGCAGCCGGTCGTTGGGATGGCGAGGATCGTAGATGCCGTCCTCGTCGAGGATGAGTGTGCCGACAAGACCACAGAATTCCAACAACGTGTGCCAGTCGCGGCCATTGCGAGCCAGTCTCGACGCCTCGATCGAGACCACGGCACCGACGCGGCCTTCGCATATGGCTGCCAGCAGCTTCTCGAAGCCAGGCCGCGCGACGCCGCCACCAGAGCGGCCGAGGTCGTCATCAATGACCGCGACATCGTTCCAGCCGAGCTGTCGCGCCCGATCGGCAAGTCCGTACTGGCGGCGCTGGCTCTCCAGGTTATTCGCGACCTGATCGGCGGTCGACTGGCGAATGTAGACAATGGCCTGACGGCCGAGGTGCTCATGCGTGATTTTGCTCATGCGCCGCCTCCCTCGTCTCTGGACCGTCGGACGGCGCCTTTGTCTCGCGGGCGGCAATCGCCTCGGTCAGAAGGCACTCAATCAGGCGGACCAGTTCGCGTCTCAGCGCAACGGGAAACTCCATCGGCCTTCGGTCCGCCTCGAACAAGTCTCTCTGCCGGTCGTGTCGCGGGCGCATGATCAGATCCTCCTCGCGGGGCCGATTCCCCGCCGCAAGAGGCTAGAAGAGTGTCGATTCGTGCACGCACTTCGACAAGCCGACCAATCGAAAGCCGAGGGCATGTGGTGAGAGTTGCAGAGCCAGACTCTGGCTCTGCCATCCAGGATGGAAGCAAAGCTTGTGTGCCGTCAGGCTGAACCACAACCAGGTGTTCCTTACCGGCAAACCGCCGCCGCAACGTGACCAGCACCATCTGGCCGCATCGAGGATGAAATGGATAGTGGATCCGGATCTCAAACGCCGGACACCCGGCATTGTGACGCTGTCTTGCCGGGGCCGGTGATCAGTAAATTGTGCCGGGAACGGACCCAATCACAGCCTGCGAGTTTCAGGAACAATGCACGGTCGAGACCGCGAGCCGCCCGGTAATC
>JAKAXS010000581.1 GCA_021816505.1 Pseudomonadota bacterium | reverse complement strand
TGATCAGCACCATTGCCACGGCCAGGACAGCGAGCGAGACGAGCCCGCGGCTGGGCCGGCCGAGCGCCAGGCTGCGATCGGCCAGCGGAAGGAGGCCGAGTTCCGCCATGGTCTGCTGCAGGCCCTTCTCCCAGCCCTGGAGAACGATGACGTCGCCCACCGCGAACGTGTGCGACTGCAGCCGTACGGCGCGGTGAGAGCCGGCGCGCGAAACGGCGAGAAGATTGACGTCATAACGCTGGCGCATGCTGAGGCTGCGGGGCGTGTGGCCGACGATGGGCGAGTCCGCGGTGACAATGACTTCCACGGTCGACAGCTCGTCGCGCGCATTGGATGCTTTCGTCAGCTCGCGCGCGTGAGCGAGATCGAGCCGGGACTCGTCCACCAGCTCTTTGATGGTCGAGGGCTCAGCCTGCACGGTGACGATGTCGCCCGCGAACAGCGGCCAGTTCGCGTTGGGGATGTAGTTGTGCCCGCCCTCGCGCATCACCGCGATGACGACCGCGTCGCCGCTGCCCGCATGCTCCAGGTCACCGATGGTCTTGCCGATTAGCGGCGAGGATTTTCCGACGACCAGTTCCGTCGTGTAGTCCTCGATCGAGAAGCGTTCGTCGGCGGCCGGCGTGCCCTGCCGGTCTCGCGGCAGGATGCGCCAGCCGAACGTCAGGAACGCCACCACCAGCAACGTCAGCGGCAGGCCGACCCAGGCGTAGTCGAAAACGCCGAACGGCTCGCCCTTGATGTCCTCGCGCACGGTCGAAATGAGCAGGTTCGGGGAGGTGCCGATCTGCGTGATGGTGCCGCCGATCAGCGATGCGAAGGCGAGCGGCATCAGGTAGATCGATGGCGACTGCTTGGAGCGGCGCGCGATCTGGATGGCGATCGGCATGAAGATGCCCAGCGTGCCGACGTTCTTCACGAAGGCCGACAGCAGCCCAACCGAGGCGGACAGGACGCCCACCTGCGCGGAGGGCGACTCGACGCCTTTCAACAGGCGTCGCACGATGCGATCGAGCATACCGGACCGTGCGATCGCCTTGCTGACGACGAGTACCGAGGCCATCACGACGATGACCTGATCGGAAAAACCGACGAAGGCCTTGTCCTGCGGCACGATGCCGACTGCGAGCGCGGCCAGCAGCGCACCCATTGCCACGATGTCGTAGCGCCAGCGGTCCCAGACGAAAATGCCGAGCATGACGACGACAATCGCTATCGCCGCCGCCTGGTCGGGCGTTAGTCCAAGCATCGCGCTCCTTGCGGCCGCTTTGCCCGTCCCCTAAAGGAGGCGCGGGCGACCTCTTGTTGTTATAACTGCACCAATGCGATGCCTTGCATTCGCCGCCGTCACGCTAACACAGTTCGTCCGTCCCAAGAGGCCATCGCAGTCGTTGTGGACCATGACATGACCCGCGCTTCACTAAACACGACGCTCCGCCGCCTGTACATCCTGCTCGGCGTACTGCTTGTGCTGTCGCTCGTAGCGAAATTCAAGGCTTACGTGCCCGGCCTGGCGGTGCTGGGGATCGACGGTCCCTTGGGCGATCTCTACGAATACCTGCGCGACATGTCGTTGCTGATCGCGACCGGCGGCGTCGCCTATCTCACCAACGTATTCCAGAAGCGGTCGGGCTTCACCGAGAGCCTGGAAGAAGAGTGGCGCGGGATCGTGCGCACCAAGGCGACCCTTTACACGTTCTGCGAAAAACCGTTCCCCTCGACCGAGGACTATCTTGCGGCGTTTTCGGCGATCTCATGCACCATCGACAACATGCGCATCGTCTACCGCAACGTCGGCGAGACCGACCGGTTGATCGGCCTCTACCCCTACGCGCCGCTGCACGACATGCGGCGCGCGCTGCAGACGCTCGATCCGCGCAAGCGGCAGGACATTTCGCCGGAGGAGCGCAAGCTGGTCCGGGATGCGGTGCTTCAGGCGTTCTACGCTTTGCGGGAGACGTTCCTGGAGGAACTCGATCTGGAGGAGCCGAGCCGCTCGATGCTGGCGACGGCGTCGCGCCGGGCTAAGCAGGATGGCGCGACGTTGCGCGCATTGCGCCTGCAGGAGCAGCAGAGCCGGAAGGCCGAGACGGATGCGGCGTCACGGACCCAGGTCGACGAGCTGTTGTGGGGTCTGCGTGACGCAGAGAGAGCGGCGGGCCAGAAGCGCTAGCGGTTCGATCAAGCGGCTTGCGACGAACTCTTCACGAAGTGATCGCCATGAATCGCGGCGTATGCCGCGTTGACGCGCCGGGCCATGCCGGCGAGGTAGACCGTAACCTCCTCGGGCAGCTCGGTGTTGGCATAGCGGTCCGGATGATAGAGCTTGGCCAGCTTGTGATAGGCCTTCTTGACTTCGGACCTGGGGGCGCCGCGCGGCACGCCGAGCGTGTCGTAGGGATCGACGCTCTCGTTGGTGGCGTGGAGGCGGACGTTGACGTCGGACGCCTTGGGGACGTTGCTCGGCTCGATGGACAGGATTTCGGTCTTGGCGAGGTATGCGGTTTCGCCGCCGTAAGGTTGAAACTCGATGAACGCCGCTCCGCCGTTAAGGAGTTCGTCCAGAGTCTTCTGAAACGGCAGGATTATGCGGCCGCGCTCCACCGCGCCGTTGGTCCGCTTTAACGTAA
>JAKAXS010000063.1 GCA_021816505.1 Pseudomonadota bacterium | reverse complement strand
GCTTTTCTTTTTCCTTGGTCTTTGGCTGGGCGGGTTTGGCCGTCGAAGTGGCGTTTTTCGAGATGTTGCCAAGCGATGCTTCCCACTGGGCGAAGCTGCTACGGGCGTCATCCTTCTGTTGCGAACGATCTTCTCCGCTGCGCGTGGCGTAGCGGCTGGCGAGGATGTCGATCATCTCCGTATCGCAGGCGAGCAGTACGGCCTGCAGCAGGCCGTTGCGGCCATTCCACCAACGCGGCGTCACGTTCGGCTTGAAGGGCCCGCGCACCAGATCGGGATAGCGCGCGTAAAGCTTCACAGCATGGGAATCGTAAAGCTCGTGGACCGTGGCGAGGCCAACACCTGGCCAGTTCCATTCCCGTGAGACGCCGGCCAACGCGCGCAACCGCTCGAACCGCGTCGTATCGTCAAGAGACGCGTCGTCCAGCAGTTCCTCGACCGCCTTGTTGAAGTGATTGTTGCCGCGCGCGCTGCGGATCGCGGATGCCCAAAGATCCCACCAGCCGTTCTTCGTCGCGAGAGCGAGAACGGGCGTCACGGGATCGCCGCGCCAGCCGCCCACGAGGTCGTCGAGATGCGCCCTGATGTAAGGCATCACGTCGCGGCCGCGCTTCTCCAGAAGCTTGAGCATCGTCGCACTGCGCTCGATGCCATAGCCGGACAGATGGCGTTCTTCGAGCGCCGCGTTCAACTGCTCCGGCTCTGACGTTGCACCGGCGACAAGCATGGCCTCTTCATTCCACCGCGCGACGGGCATGAGCTGGCGGTAGATCGCAAAGTAGAACTTGTTGTCGCCCCGCACGCGGGCATCGCCACCCAGGCCGTCCCACATCTCGCGCTTTTTGTCGTCCCAGAAGTAGCGTGGCAGGTGCTTCAGGATGAAGCCCGATGAGGCCCGGTCGATTTGGTAAAGGTCGCGTGCCGCCTGTTCGTCGAGCTCGAACCAGTCGTCGTACTCATCGAGCACGATCGTACGCGCGGCAGGTGTCGGCGCGGCGCGATAGGCCTGCTTCAGTGCCTCGGCGTAGCGCGCGTTATCTCGACCCCATCCGTCCTGCTTGGCGAATTTCCACGCGTGCAGCTTGCGAATGAGCACGACGTCGCGCGCCGCGCGCGCCGCCTCGAGCCAGGCCTCCAGATCGTTGGCGTGCTCGGTCCAACGCACGCGCTTCCAACGGTTGCCGTCGTTCAGCCAGTCCGAGAACTGGTTCATGATGAGCGGGCGGAACAGCGGACGGGAACGTGCGTAGAGGCGCGGTCCCCAGAACCACGTGAGGCCCGGGAAACTCGGCGACTTGACCAGTCCTTCCAGATTGTCGCGCAGGCGCTTGTTGTCCGGCTGCGATGCGAGCAACTGCTCGATCGTTCGGCGCAACTGGTCCACGTTCACGCGCTGTCCCCCACGGCGACTTCTCGATTGCTTCTACACGCCACTCAGCGTGCGTAGCAATACACCGACAGCGTAGACTGTGGAGGGTGACAAAAGTTTGGCGTCAGCTGCCGAGTTGATAAGCAGCAAGTGCCGCGAGATTGACGATGTCGGTGTCCTTCGCACCGAGCGTCGCAATCTGCACCGAGTGCTCCAGACCGACGAGCATCGGACCCATCACGGTCGCGCCACCCAGTTCGCGCAGCATCTTGGTGGAGATCGACGCGGCGTGGAACGCCGGCATCACCAGCACGTTCGCGGTGTCGGTCAAACGGCAGAACGGATAGAGCTTGCGCAACTCCGGATTGAGCGCCACGTCGGCGGCCATGTCACCGTCGAACTCGAAATCGACGTCCTGCTCGCGCAAGAGCGAGACCGCCTTGCGCACTTCATCGGAACGTTCGCCGCGCGGCTGGCCGAAGGTCGAGTAGGCGAGCATCGCTACGCGCGGCTCGATGCCGAATTTGCGGGCGGCACGCGCGGCCTCGATGGCGATGTTCGCCAGTTCGCGTGCGTCCGGCATGTCGTGCACGCTGGTGTCGGCGATCAGCACGGCGCGGCCGCGGCACAGCGCGAGCGACACGCCGATCAGGTTGCGGCCGGGCTTGGGGTCCATCACGCGGCGGATGTCCTGGAAGACACTCGTCCAGTTGCGCGTCACGCCGGCAACCATAGCGCCCGCATGCCCGTGCACGACCTTCAGCGCCGCGTAGATGTTGCGTTCGTTGCGAACCAGGCGCTCGCAGTCACGGCGCAGGTAGCCGCGGCGCTGCAGGCGCGAATAGAGGAATTCGGTGAACTCCTCGCTCTGCTTGTCTTCGCGGGTATCGCAGATCTGGAATTCGGGGCGCAGCTTGATGCCCAGTTCCTTGAACTGCTTGCGCACCACGTCGGCGCTGCCGACGAGGATCGGCGTACCGAATCCTTCCTGGAAATACGTGTTCGCGGCGCGAATGACGGCGGGCTCTTCGCCTTCGGAGAAGATCACCGTCTGCGGCTCGGCACGCACCTTGTCGAACGTCGAGTGCAGCCAGCCCGCGACGGGGTCCAGGCGGCCCTTCAGGCGCGCGAGATAGCCTTCCATGTTCACGATGGGCCGGCGCGCGACGCCAGTGTCCATCGCGGCTTTCGCGACGGCGGGCGGCACATGGCTGATGAGACGCGGATCGAACGGGGCCGGAATGATGTAGTCGGGGCCGAACACCGGCCGCTGACCGTGGAACGCCGCCATCACCTGATCGGGCACCTCGGCGCGTGCCAGCTCGGCCAGCGCGCGCACGGCGGCAATCTTCATCTCGACGTTGATGGTCGAGGCCTGCACATCGAGCGCGCCGCGGAACATGAACGGGAAACACAGGACGTTGTTGACCTGGTTCGGATAGTCCGAACGCCCGGTCGCGACGATCGCGTCGTCGCATGCCGCGTGCGCATCCTCCGGCGTGATTTCAGGATCGGGATTGGCCATGGCGAAGATGATGGGCTTTTTCGCCATCGACTGGATCATCTTCGGCGTGAACGCGCCTTTGGCCGATAGGCCGAAAATGACGTCGGCGCCCTCCGCGGCCTCCTCAAGCGTGCGGGCCTTGGTCTTGGCGGCGTAGGCAGACTTCCACTGGTTCATGCCGTCCTTGCGGCCCTGATAGATCACGCCCTTCGTATCGCACAGGATGACGTTGCTCTTGGGCATACCCATCGAGCCCAGCAGTTCCAGACAGGCGATGCCCGCAGCGCCGGCGCCGTTGACGACGAGCTTGACCGTCTTGATGTCGCGTCCCGTCAGCTCCAGCGCGTTGACCAGACCGGCCGCCGCGATGATCGCGGTGCCATGCTGATCGTCATGGAATACAGGGATATCGAGCAGCTCTTTGAGCTTGTCTTCGATGATGAAGCAGTCGGGCGCCTTGATGTCTTCCAGGTTGATGCCGCCGAAGGAGGGGCCCAGGTAACGCACGCAGTTGATGAAGGCGTCCACGTCGGCCGTGTCGACCAGCAGGTCCATGGCATCGATGTCGGCGAAACGCTTGAAGAGGGCGCCTTTGCCCTCCATCACCGGCTTCGACGCCAGCGCGCCGAGGTTGCCGAGGCCGAGAATGGCCGTTCCGTTCGACACGACGGCGACCAGGTTGCCCTTGTTCGTATACTCGTAGGCCAAAGCCTTGTTTTCGGCGATCGCCTCAACGGGCGCCGCCACACCCGGAGAATAGGCCAGCGACAGATCCCGCTGCGTGGCCAGCGGCTTCGTCGGCGTAATCTCGAGCTTGCCCGGCTTGCCCTGAGCATGAAACTGAAGGGCTTCCTGCGCGGTGACACGCGCGACGGTGAATTTGAGTGCCATGGGACCTGTGTGGGTTGGGACCGGCGGGCTTGCCGCGCCGGGCGCAAAGGCAAAGTGGTACGGGTGCCCTACGACAGAAACCCACGCACGTCGACACCCCTTCACGCTCGACTTAAGTCACGTCTCGGACTGCAACCGCCGTCGCCGCCAAATCACTGTCAGTACTCTGATTGAGCAGCATTAGATTTCCTCAGGTCAAAATAACTTTCTGATTGCATATCATTGAGAATCTCAACAACTTCATCCGATCTAAACTTGCCGAATACAAAGTTTACTTATCATCGTTCAAGTATATCAATCCGCACACGTTTCTTTTTCGCGGATGCGCTACGGAAACTCCTAGGTTCGACAGTTACGTGCGCGATCTCCGTCCCTGGCGGATCAGCACGTTGCCAAGATCCGGCGAGCACATAAGCCAGACTGCAGCGGCACCCCCCCACCAGTCGCTGCCGGTGTCGGCGTCGGTTTATGTGCTTGCCGGGACCACCTCTCGCCAGCCGCGCTTTGCACCCGATTGCGCCACGCGCTATGCGTGAGCCGCTGATTAACCGGGTGAGCAATGGCGCGCCGAAAGCCGACAGATCCTGACGAGCCTGATAGCGCCGCCGAGCCCGTGGCCGCGGTGCCGGATGGCGTGACGCCTTCGATGGCGCAGTTCCTGGAGATCAAGGCCGCCAATCCCGACAGCATCCTCTGGTACAGGATGGGCGACTTCTACGAGCTGTTCTTCGAGGACGCCGTCGTCGCGTCGAAGGCGCTCTCCATAGTGCTCACGAAGCGTGGCAAGCATCTGGGTGAAGACATACCCATGTGCGGCGTGCCGATCCATCGCGCCGACGAGTATCTGCAGCGGTTGATCAAGCTCGGCTACCGCGTGGCGGTGTGCGAGCAGCTCGAAGACCCTGCCGAGGCGCGAAAGCGCGGGGCGAAGGCCGTCGTCAAGCGAGACGTCGTGCGCCTGGTGACGCCGGGCACACTCACCGAAGACACGCTGCTGGATGCGAGGGCGCGCAACTATCTTACGGCTTTGTATCGTGAGCCGGGACAGGACGACGCGACGACGCGACTGGCGCTTGCGTCGCTCGACATTTCCACTGGCGACTTCGAGGTCGGCGAAACGTCCGGCGCGGATCTGGCTGGCGAACTGATCCGCCTGTCACCGAGCGAAGTGCTTCTCGCCGATGCGCTGGCCGGGAATGCAGACGTAAAGCAGAGAGTAGAATGGGCCGGCGCCGCCATTACGCCCGTGCCTGGCGCATCGTTCGACAGTCTGGCCGGGGAGCGCAATCTGAAAGCTGCCCTGAAGGTCGCGGAACTGAGCGCGTTCGGCGGCTTCTCACGCGCGGAACTCGCGGCCATCGGCGCCCTGCTTCGCTACATCGACCTCACGCAGCTTGGCGCCAAGCCGGTCGTCCGGCCGCCGCGCAAGACGGGCACCGCCGGTGTCTTGACGATCGATGCGTCGAGCCGTGCCTCGCTGGAGCTGACGCGATCGTCGTCGGGAGAAAAGCAAGGCAGCCTGCTTGCAGCCATAGACCGCACGATGACCGGAGCGGGTGCGCGCGAACTGGCGTCGCGCCTGTCCTCGCCGCTGCAAGATATCGTGGCGATACAGCAGCGGCTCGACGCCATCGGCGCGCTGATCGACGACGAGGGCGCGCGCGGCGAATTGCGCTCGATCCTGCGGTCGGCACCGGACATGGCACGCGCGGTATCGCGCCTCGCGTTCGGTCGCGGCGGCCCCCGGGATCTGGGAGCAATTCGCGACGGGTTGACGGCGGCACAGCTCGGGCGCGACGGCATCAAGGGCATGAGCGATGGCGGGCTGCGGGCAACAGAGGAACTCGCCGGCATCATGCAGCGGCTGGACGGCGTGGATCGCACGCTGCACGCGGCGCTGCGCGGCGCACTTATCGACAGCCCCCCGCACCTGAAGCGCGACGGCGGCTTCGTCAAGGACGGCTGGCGGCCCGAACTCGACGACGTACGGCGGCTGAAGGACGACAGCCGCAAGGTGCTGGCCGAACTCGAAGCGCAATACGTCTCCGAGACGGGCATCAAGGCGCTGAAGATCCGGCACAACAATATCCTCGGATACTTCATCGAGGTGACGCAGCAGCACGCAAAACCGATGCTGTCTGAACCATTGTCGGACACGTTCCGCCACAAGCAGACGCTGGCGAACGCGGTGCGCTTCACCACGAAAGACCTGTCCGAGATCGAGGGGCGCATAGCCTCGGCCGGCGAACGGGCGCTGGCGATCGAGCTTGAAGTCTTCGCGGAGCTATGCGCGCTGGTGACGGCGCAGGAGCGCGTGCTGTCGGACGTCTCGGCCGCACTGGCGGAGTTGGATCACACAGCCGCGCTCGCCGAACTGGCCCACGAGCAGGGCTGGGTGCGGCCGCAGGTCGATGCGTCGGACGTGTTCGAAATTCGCGGCGGCCGGCACCCCGTCGTCGAGCAGGCGCTGCGGGCGGCAAAGGCCGGCCCATTCATCGAGAACGATTGCGTGCTTGGACGCGCCGCCGCCACGGCGCCCCCCGGCTTCGACGAGGATAGCGACGCGCGCATCTGGCTGGTCACCGGGCCGAACATGGCGGGCAAGTCGACGTTCTTGCGCCAGAGCGCGTTGATCTCGGTGCTGGCTCAGATCGGATCGTACGTGCCGGCGCGCAGTGCGCACATCGGCATCGTCGACAGGCTGTTCAGCCGCGTCGGCGCGGCCGACGACCTTGCGCGCGGACGGTCCACATTCATGGTCGAGATGGTCGAAGCCGCCGGCATTCTCAATCAGGCGACGGCGCGGTCTCTCGTCATCCTCGATGAAATCGGGCGCGGCACGGCAACGTTCGACGGCCTGTCGATCGCCTGGGCGACGGTGGAATATCTGCACGACGCCAGCGGCTGCCGGGCGCTGTTTGCGACGCACTACCATGAACTGACGGCATTGGCCGGCCGCTTGCCGCACATTGCCAACGTGACGATGGAAGTTACCGAATGGCATGACGACATCGTCTTCCTGCACAAGGTGAAGCGTGGCGCTGCCGAGGGCTCTTACGGCATTCAGGTCGCGAAGCTTGCCGGCATGCCGGGGCGCGTTGTGAAGCGGGCGGGCGAAGTGCTGGCGCTTCTGGAGAAGAACGACCGGCGCGGTGGCGCGGGACGAAAGGCGCTGGCCGATCTGCCGCTTTTTGCGGCAATGGCGCCGGTCGAGGACACGGTGGCGTCGAGAAAGCCGTCCGCGATCGATGCCGAACTCGACAACTTGCAGCCTGATGCGTTAACCCCGCGGCAGGCTCTGGAAGCGCTCTATCGTCTCAAGCAATTGAGGGCGGACAGCGCAAAGTCGAAGAAATAAGCGCTGCTCTCACTTAAGATCGACAGAATGGACAGCCCCAGCTTCATACCGTCTCCTTATTTCGATCCGGCCGCGCTGCGCGTGGAACTGACGGGCCTGTTCAATACGCACGGTGCGGCCGATGCCCGGCAGCTGGTGGTCGAGCGCCTCAAGTCGCTGGTGAAGGACGCGCGCACGCACGCCCAGCGCACGCTCGAGGCTGACGGCAACGGGCGACGCTGCGCGGAGGGGCTCGCCAAGTTTCAGGACGAGCTGATCCGGCTGATCTACGACTACACGGTGCAGCATGTGTACCGCGCCAGCATCCCTTCCGAGGCGGAGCGGATGGCCATCGTGGCGACCGGCGGCTACGGACGCGGTCTGCTGGCACCGGGCAGCGACATCGATCTGCTGTTCCTGCTGCCCTACAAGCAGACGCCGTGGGGAGAGAGCGTCGCCGAGTACACGCTCTACATGCTCTGGGATCTTGGCTTCAAGGTCGGGCACGCGACCCGCAACGTGGATCAATGCCTGAAGATGGCCTTGGCGGACATGACGATCCGCACGGCGCTGGTCGATATCTGGCTTGTGCAGGGCGACGCGCAACTGTTCTCCGAGCTATCCGACCGGCTGCGCTCGGAGGTCTTCGCGGGCACGGCACGCAAGTTCATCGACGCCAAGATGGCGGAGCGTGACGAGCGCCACAAGAAGATGGGCGAAAGCCGCTACAAGGTCGAGCCGAACGTGAAAGACGGCAAAGGCGGCCTGCGCGACCTGCACGCGTTGCATTGGCTGTCGAAGTATCTCCACGGCAGCGAGGTGGGTCCGCCGACCGTGCAGGCCGGCATCTTCACGCCCGCCGAGGTGACGACGTTCCGCAAGGCCGAAGACTTCCTGTGGAGCGTGCGCTGCCTGCTGCACTTCATGACGGGGCGTGCCGAAGAGCGGCTGACGTTCGACCTGCAGCCGCAGATGGCGGAGATCCTGGGCTATCGCGCCCAGAGAGGTCAGCTCGCCGTCGAGCGCTTCATGAAGCACTATTTTCTGGTCGCGAAGGAAGTCGGCGACCTGACGACTATCCTTTGCTCCGCGCTTGAGATCCAACAGTTGAAGACGGCGCCCGGCCTGAAGAGCCGGCTGCTGGCTCCGCTGACCTGGCGTTCGCGGAGACAGCTGCGCGAGCGCACCGACTTCCGCATCGACAACGACCGTCTGAACATCGCCGATCGCGACGTGTTCAAGCGCGACCCCGTCAACCTGATCCGGCTGTTCTCGCAGGCGGAGCACTTCGACACGTTCCTTCATCCGGACGCCATTCGCCGCCTACGGCCGTCGCTGCGCCTGATCGACGACCACGTGCGGCGCGACCCGGAAGCCAACCGCATCTTTCTGGAGCTGCTGACCAGCAAGTCCAATCCAGAAGCGACCCTGCGGCGCATGAACGAGGCCGGCGTGCTGGGCCGGTTCATCCCGGCCTTCGGGCACGTGGTGGGCATGACGCAGTTCAACATGTACCACCACTACACAGTCGACGAGCACTTGATCCAAACGATCGGGCAGTTGAACTACATCGAGCGCGGGGAGGCCGGAGAGCAGCTGCCGCTCTCCAGCGAGATCTTTCCCACGATCAAGAACCGCAAACTCCTCTACGTCGCCGCCTTTCTGCACGACGTCGGCAAGGGGCGCGAAGAAGACCATTCGATCCTCGGCGCGCGCATCGCGCGCGAGGTGTGTCCGCAGATGGGGCTGACGGCGGCGGAAACCGAGACGGTCGCCTGGCTGATCGAACACCACCTGACGATGAGCACGATCGCGCAAACGCGCGACATCTGCGATCCCAAGACCGTGCGCCAATTCGCCGACATCGTGCAGAGCCCGGAACGCCTGAAGCTACTGCTGTTGCTGACTGTGGCAGACATTCGCGCCGTGGGACCCGGCGTCTGGAATGGCTGGAAGGGTCAGCTGTTGCGCACGCTGTACTACGAGACGGAGCCGCTCGTTGCCGGTGGCCATACCAAGGTCGAGCGGCGCGAGCGCGTCGCAATGGCCAAGGACGCGTTGCGGGCCGAGTTGCCCGACTGGACCAACGAGGCGATCGAGAGCTATTCCAATCGCTTCTTCGCCGACTATTGGCTCCGCACCGATCCGGCACGCCAGGTGGCGCACGCCAAGCTGATCCAGCGCGCCGCAGCCGAAGGCCAGAACGTGGCCACCGAGTTCTCGACCGACGCCTTCGCGGCCATCACGGAGGTGACCGTCTATGCGCCGAACCATCCGCGCCTGCTGGCGCTGTTTGCAGGGGCGTGCGCGGCGAACGGTGCGAATATTCTAGGTGCGCACATCACGACCACGCGCGACGGCTCAGCGCTCGACACCTTCCTGTTCTCGCGGGCATTTCCGAACGACGAGGATGAAGAGCGGCGCGCGCGGCGGGTCGGCGAGACGATGATCAAGCTCCTCAAAGGCGAAGCGGTCGCCAAGACCATGTTGGCCGACATGCGCGTGACGCCCAGCCGCATCGACGCGTTCAAGGTGGAGCCGGAGGTGATCATCAACAACGCGCTGTCGGACAACTTCACGGTCATCGAGGTCTCGGGGCGCGATCGCACCGGCTTGTTGTATGACCTCACATCAGCGCTTTCCGATCTCTCCCTCGACATCAGCTCCGCGCATATCACGACGTACGGCGAAAAAGCGGTCGACGTGTTCTATGTTACTGATCTTTTAGGGAAAAAGATCGACAGCGAGGCGCGCCAGCGCAACATCGCCGATCGCCTGGAAGAGGTGCTTTCGGGCGCCGCCAAGCCTGCATCCCCGCGCGGCAACGGCTGACTCCGCGCGGTAAGGCCCGCACACGGCAAACCCCCGATGATCCGCGCCCAAACTGGGTGGGATCTGTTTCAATGAATCGCAAGCAACGTCGGACAGCGTTTGCAAAGGGGAAGCGCGAGATGGCGTATCCGGCGGCTGCGCACCAGTCTTACGTGCTTGGTCATGCCTGTCACAGCAAGGGCGACTTCGAGGGTGCCAAGGCACACTACCTGCGGGCTGCCACTGGAGCGCCCAATCATCCGGGCGTGCTGCTGGGCCTTGGGCTGATCGCCCTTCAGAACGACCTGTTGGACGATGCGGAAGACCTGCTGAGGCGCGCTGCGAAGGCCGATGCCGCGGATGCGAATATCTTGGCAAACCTGGCTGCCGTATTGCTGACGCGCAAGAAGTTCGCGGACTGCGTCACCGTTTGCAAGAAGGCGATCGAGCTGCAGCCGGGCAACGTTGAAGCGCTCGTCAATCTTAGCCAGGCCTACTTGGGTCTCGGCGATCATGTCGCCGCGCTGGATGCAGCGAAGCGTGCGGTGGAGAAAGCTCCAAGCAGCGATCTTGCTCACAAAACGCTCTCGGCTGCGACGCTACGCAAGCCCATCAACACGGCGGACGAACTCGAGAGTGCGATCAGAT
>JAKAXS010000580.1 GCA_021816505.1 Pseudomonadota bacterium | reverse complement strand
TTCCCTCGCCCCGTCACTGGATGGGAAAGTACGGGTAACCCTCCCGGCAGCACAATAAGAAAGCTGGCATTCGGCCCAATCCTTAGTCACGCTGTGGCACCAGCGCCACGATGATCCTCACAAACCCCAATGAAATCAGCGTTTGTAGAGGTGTGCATGATTAGCTCGGTCGAGGTCGCCTGACGCTGGAAAGTGCTTCATGACACGCATTGTGACAGTGGGAATCTATCGGCCGGTGAGAAGATTCAAGGAATCGGGCTCTGCAAAAGTGTCATTGTTCAGGGACTCGGACGCTCGGCGCTCAGTCAGCTCGGACGTTTGGCTTGGATGAAGCGGCGGGAAAGCAGGGCGAGCACGACAACCAGGAATGCCATTGAGTGGGTCACCATTACGATCTGCGGGCGATCCGAGTAGTTGACCTTGACGAAGTGCTCGAGAAATGACGGTTCGAAGCGGCCCGGTTTGCCGTACCAGACCGCGTATTGGTGCACCATGCTGTCGAGCAGCAGGTAGGTGTTGATCAAGGCGTTGCCATTGATCCAGCTGAACAGCGCGATTCCGACGACGGCCATGAGCTTGGCGACGATGTTCATGCTCTCCACGGCGCGGTCATATACAAAGAGCAGCGCGAAGAGGGCGATCTGGACAGTCACGAAGAACTGCCAGAGGAAATCGACTTGCTGGCGCGTGTCGATGATCGCCTCGATCATGGCTGGTTCTTCAATCATCGGATTCTCCCCCCGGTCGAGCCACAGTTAACGGTTTCGACCTAGCATGACGGCCGCCGTGTTCGCGAGAGCCAAACAGACGGGTGCTCGGCACCGCCGGGAAATGCGCGGGCTCCGGTAAAATGGAAAAAAGTTGCCATCTTCCGATTCTAGGCCTGTCCAAGTTGAGGCGGGAGCGCTAGATCGGCAGTTGTTGCCGGATTCCACTCTCAGCGGCCTCACGATCCCAGCTCGAAATCATGACACGGTAGCGACGACGGACGTATGACGCAGACGAAGACTGGCGCCGAAGTAGATCGGCGCGCCATGGTGCTGGGCTCATTTGCCTTGGGGGCGGTCGCGACGCTCGCAACGTATATGCAATCTTTGCAGGCCGCCGCGCAGTCGCCTGAGGCGGCGGCTCCGCCGCCGACTCCACCCGCAGCTCAGGCCGGGGTGGCCTTTCCGCCCGATTTCGTGCGCAAGCAGGCTGAAAGTTTGGCTGCGGCGGAATACGTCAAACCTGCCGTCGAGCTTCCTGAGCCGTTCGACAAGCTTTCCTACGATCAGTACCGCGATATCCGGTTTCGCACCGATCGCGCGATCTGGCGGCCGGATAACTTGGATTTCGAGCTGCAACTCCTGCCGATGGGCTGGCTTTACAGCGCGCCTACAGAGATCTGGCTCGTTGACGGTGGCGAGGCGCAAAAGCTCAAGGCGGACAAGGAGATGTTCTCGCTTGGCCCGCTTGTCGAGAAGGGGCCGCAGGAGGCACCATTCGGATTCTCGGGTTTTCGCATCCACGGCCCGCTCAATCGCGCGGACGTGAATGACGAGTATGTGGTCTTCCAGGGGGCCAGTTACTTTCGTGCCATCGGCCGCAGCCAGAACTACGGCTTGTCGGCGCGGGGCCTCGCGCTGAATACGGCGCAGCCGACAGGAGAAGAATTCCCGATCTTCCGCGCCTTCTACGTCGAGAAGCCGAAAGCCGGCGCGCCGGAGATCATTGTTCACGCGTTGTTGGACAGCCCGTCGGTTGCTGGCGCCTATCGCTTCACGATCCAGCCCGGCGATGCAACCGTGATGGACATCGACGCGACGCTGTTCCCGCGACGGCCGCTGACCCACGTAGGCTTGGCACCGCTGACGAGCATGTACCTGCACGGCTCTGCCAGCCACCGCATCAACACCGACTTCCGCCCGTCGGTCTACGACAGCGAAGGCCTGGCCGTGTTGAACGGCAAGGGCGAGCGGTTATGGCGGCCGCTGGCGAACCCCAAGAAGCTGCAGATCAGCGCTTTCATGGACCGCAATCCGAAGGGGTTCGGTCTGGCGATGCGGGACCGCTCGTTTGCCGCCTTTGAGGATCTCGAGGCCCGCTACGAACGTCGGCCGACGGCCTGGGTCGAGCCCAAGGGCGGATGGGGCGACGGTTATGTCGAGCTGATCGAGATCCCGACCGAGGAAGAGATCCACGACAACATCGTCGTCTATTGGAAACCGGCAAAGGCTCTCGACCCCGGAACGGCGCATCGCTTCGTGTACCGGCTGCTTTGGACCGAGCACGTGCCCGCGTCCTGGAGCGGCGCTTGGGTGCGCAAGACGTTCGTCGGAGGCATGAAGAAGGCCGACACACAACTCTTCGTCATCGACTTCGAAGGCCCCGCCGTTCGCGACTTGAAGGATCTGCCGGTCGCGCAGCTGGGCGTCAGCGCCGGCAGCGTTGCCAACCTCGCGGTGCAGCGCCATCAGGATATCCAGGGTGTCCGGGTTGCTTTCGAACTGAATACGGCGGGAACCGACGTTGCCGAGCTCCGTTTGGGACTGAAGGTTGGAGAGCAACTCATTTCGGAAACGTGGCTGTTTAGATGGACGCAGGCATGATCGATCCTGCCGCACCGGGTTCAGACGAGCCGGGTGCTGTGCCCG
>JAKAXS010000579.1 GCA_021816505.1 Pseudomonadota bacterium | reverse complement strand
GTTTGGGCGCAGAGGTCGCCGCGGCGAATGGCGGACGCGGCGTGGACATCGTGATCGATCCAGTGGGCGGCGAGACAAACGCCGCCGCGCTGCGCGCCCTTGCCTGGTGCGGGCGGCTGGTCGTCATCGGCTTCGCCAGCGGCGAGATTCCGACGATCCGGGCAAACTATGTGCTGGTGAAGAACATCAGCGTGCTGGGCCTGCATTGGTCCGACTACCGCGAGCGGACCCCGGCGCTGGTAGCCCAGGTGCAGCGGGATCTGTTTGACCTGCTCTTGCAGGGTCGGATCGACCCGGTCGTCACGCGCGTTGTGCCGCTGGCCCGGTTCAAGGAAGCGCTGCGGGCCCTGCGTGACGGCACGGCGCAGGGCAAGATCGTGCTGACGATGGCGTGAGCGTGCGCGGCGCGCTCTTCTGCGGTAGCACCTCTATGACGCGCGTCCTCCCTCTCCGCATCCGGAGCGGCTGTGTCCTCGTCGCAGACAGGCTTGCAGCTCTTCTGTCATAGACGAGCGCAGCCGCGCCGGCCGCCGCGATGGCGCAGCTACTTCTTCACCAGCGGGCACTGGCTGTCCGCGAGCGACGCATACGCTTCGTCGCCCGGTATGACCTTCAGGATATTCACAAGATCCCAGGGGCCGGACGATTCCTGCGGCGTCTTGGCTTCCGCGAGGAACATGTCATGCACCATCAACCCATCCTCCCTGAGGTGCCCGTGCCGCGCGAAGAAGTCGTCGAATTTCGTCGCGCGCAGACGCGCCATGACCTTGTCCGAATCCGCCGTACCAACCTCCTGAACCGCCTGCAGGTAGTGCTGCACCGCGGAGTAGATGCCGGCCTGGATCATCGTCGGCATCGCGTGAAACTGCTCGTAGAAACGTTTTCCGAAGTCCCGGGTCTGAGGGTCGAAATTCCAGTCGTAGGAGGTCACGAACTCCATCCCCTGCGCCACGGGCAACCCGAGTGCCTTCACGTCGGTGTTGAACATCAGCAGGCCGGCCAGCTTCTGGCCGCTCTTCGGAAGCCCGAACTCCACCGCCTGCTTCACGGCGTTCGACGTGTCGGTGCCGGCATTCGCGAAACCGACCACCTGCGCACCGGAAGATTGTGCGGCGATGAGATAGGCGGCGAAGTCGCTGGTGCTGAGCGGATGCCAGGACACGCCGAGCACCTTGCCGCCGAGCTTCTGCACCGTCTCAGCCGTCTCGTTTTCCAGCGCATGCCCGAAGGCGTAGTCGGCGCCGATGAAATACCAGGTTTTCCTGCCCTTGCCGACGATCGCGCGCGCCGCGCCGGTTGCCAGGGAGTAGGTGTCATAGACGTAGTGGATGCCGTAGGGGCTGCAGGCCTTGTTGGTCAGCGCGTCCGTCGCCGACCCGGCGGAGATCGTGATGCGCTTCTGCTCCTGACCGATCTTCTGCATCGCCAGCGCCGCCGACGAGTCGGTGGATTCGATCGCCATGTTGGCGTTGTCGACGTCGAACCATTTCCGCACGATGGAGGACGCGACCTCGGCCTTGTTCTGGTAATCGGCCGAAAGCACCTCGATCGGACGCCCGAGAACCTTACCGCCGAAATCCTGTACCGCCATTTTGGTTGCAACGACGGCACCAGGCCCGCCATTGCTGGCATAGACCCCGCTCATGTCGACGATCACGCCGATCCGAAACGGGCCGTCCTCTGCCCGCACCTGAGACGCGAACGACAGGACCGCCGCCGCCGCAAGTGCAGCCAGCCCTGCGGCGGCGCGTGCGGGCAGCCCGCGGATTACCGCGCGGCCCAAGCCGGTCGGGCGCATATGGCAGGCTGCCCGAACATGACCGCCGGTCGTCCTCGCAGCGAGTTGACCATCATGTCCAGGCGCGCTGCCCCGCGATGCTCTGGGAAGCCGCAATGCAATCATTCGTTTCCTCCGTTTTCCACGTTCATTGGCGACAGGTCCGATACGATGTCGTCCGCTTTCGTTGCTCTGTCCCACAGCCAGTCGGTTCAGGCCGCGTCCGCTGCGATCCGTGTCGGCGGCATCGCCGCGGGCAGTTCCTCCACCCCCGCTCGCAAAATTTGCAACAGAACCCTTCAGTGCACGGCGGCGTACATCACCTTTTCCTCGGTCGCCTCGAGGCCGGAGAATTCCTCGACGATCTTGCCCTGACGGGCGACCAGCAGGCGGTCCGACAGCCCCATCACTTCCGGCAGATAGGACGAGATGACCACGACCGCCTTGCCGGAATCGGCGAGCCGATTGATGAGCTGGTGGATTTCGGCGATCGCGCCGACGTCGACGCCGCGTGTCGGTTCGTCGAAGATGATGAGGTCGGGCTCCTGCACGAGCGACTTGGCGATCACCACCTTCTGCTGGTTGCCGCCGGAGAGCTCGATCACCTGCACGCCCTTGCCGACCGAGCGCACATTGAGGGCCTTGATCCAATAATCGCCGAGCGAGTCGGCTTCGCGGCGCTTGACCCAGAACGCCCCGATCCCCGCCTTGGCGAGCTTGTTGACCAGGATGTTGTTGCGGATCGACATGGTCTCGAAGAAACCCTCGGCCTTGCGGTCCTCGGTGATGTAGGCGACGCCGTCGCGAATGGCGGGCGCCGGCACGCGATAACGTACCGCCTTGCCATTGAGCATCACCTT
>JAKAXS010000062.1 GCA_021816505.1 Pseudomonadota bacterium | reverse complement strand
CTGCTTCGGCATAGTCGGCGGCAGCATCGCCGCGGCCACCGGCGCGGCGTAAGGAATATCACGTCGAACGTGATGTCATGAGCGCGATAGTTCGGTTGGTGTGCCAGCCATTGATCCGCGGCGCGGCGCACGCGGGCGCGCTGATTGCTCGTGACCGAGGCTTCGCAATCCTGCAACGTGAGACGCTGCTTCACTTCGACGAAGACAAGACGGCGGCCGCGGCAGGCGATGAGGTCTATCTCCCCAGCCGATGCCTGATAGCGCCGCGCCAGAATGCGGTAACCCTTTGCCATGAGCAACGCAGCGGCCAGATACTCCGACGCGAGCCCGCGGCGATAGCGGGCCTGGCGTTCTGCCTTGAACTTGCTGACGCGCTGGATCATCGGTCGCTGCTCTTCAGTGCGAGACCGATGTCGTAGACGCGCGCCTTCGGTACGCCGAGCGCGTCGGACACGGCGCGCGCCGCGTCGCGCAGGCTCATCGTCTGCATGGCCGTGCGGAGTTTTTGTTCGATGTCGTCATCGCTGATGTCGGCTGCCAGCGGTGGTCCGACGACGATGGCGATCTCGCCCCTCGTCTCGGTGCCCGTGAAAGCTTCGGCGAGTTCTAAAAGCGTTCCCCGGCGGACGTCTTCGTGCAGTTTGGTCAACTCGCGGGTGACGGCAGCGGGCCGGTTCCCAAGGCCTGCCGCCAGATCGCGCAGCGTTTCAGCGATGCGCGTCGGTGCCTCGAACAGCACGAGGCTGCCGGGCACGGCACCAAGCTCCTTGATGCGGGTTTGCCGGGCCCCTTCTCGCGCCGGCAGGAAGCCCGCGAAGAAGAACGCGTCGGTGGGCAGGCCCGCGACGGTGAGCGCGGTGAGCGTCGCCGAAGCGCCTGGGATGCCGATGACGTCATATCCGGCAGCCGCAGCTTCGCGGACCAGTTTGAAGCCCGGGTCCGACACCAGCGGCGTGCCCGCGTCGGATATCAGGGCCACGGCGCGGCCAGCCGCGAGGGCATGCAAGACATGCTCGCGCTGCTCGGCGGCGTTGTGCTCGTGGTAGGGTTTCAAGGTGGTCTTGATCGCGTAGTGCGCCAACAGCGTGCGGCTGTGGCGCGTGTCTTCGCAGTAGATGACGGCGGCTCTCGAAAGCACGGTCAGGGCGCGCAGGGAGATGTCGGACAGATTTCCGATGGGCGTGGCGACGATGTAGAGGGCGGGGGACAACGGCTGCGCAAGGCCGCGCTCAAGCTCCGCAGTCACGCGGGCTGGCAACCTTGCGTCGGGCTCGGCGTCGGCTGGGGGTGCGTTCAAGGGCGCTGACATTGATCTCGTTGGGTCGACCGGACCCCTGCGAGCCTAGTGCCTGGCCGCCGGATATGCGAGCGCCACAATCCGTCACTACGCCGCGGCGGAAACGCGAGCGCGGCGGTCGGTAGGGGCAGCAACCGGCAGCTGGTACAAGGCGGCGCCAGTGTGCAAGGACGGGATCGGCATCACGGCCGAGAGGTCCTTCATCAGCTCGCGCAGCGCGTAGGTTGCGGCGTCCAGCTGGTCTTCGGCAGCGGTATGGTAGCGGCCCGACAAGGCGCTCCGCTCGATCGAGGCGGAGATGACGCCTTCCAGGCGGCTCATTTGATCATTCAAGGGCACGCGAGCCTGCACCGAGGAGACCGGCGAAGGCGCGGGGCGTCGATTGGCTGAGAAACGTGCGATCAGCAACGTGAGCAGCGACATGACGGCTCCAAACTCTTCGGCGAATTTCGCGTGATAAACGGCTGGCGCTGACGCCGACAAATGCAAACGGGCCGTTAATGACGGTGAATCTATTCGAAGGTTTTGACAAGCCATTTCATAAGGTTTTGGTTTCCAACCTCATGCAAGTTCTTAACGAGACGTTAAGCGTGCCGGCCTCAGAGGCCGTTTTGCCCGGCAAATGGCAACGATCCAGTGCTTTGCGCCGCCGCCCGCGTGGCGGCCGGGGCTAGCGGAAATGGCTTGGCCTTCGTCGAAGCCAGTTCCGGGGGTACGGACGGGCGCGCTGCGCCGTCGTAGCGGTAGTGGCCGGTGATGCGATCGACGAACAGACCGTCTTCGACTTGAGGGCCCCAGCCCCGGTTGTGGATGATCATCGGGTTGCCCGATGGCCCGCGGGTTGCGGCGACCACCGCGATGTGCGACCGCGAGCCGGAGTTCTGCGGCCGCCAGTACGTCACGATGTCGCCGGGGCGATAGTCTTCACCGAAGGGCGTAACGGGCAGCGTCTGGCCATAGCGCGCGAGGAAGCGGCGCAGCGTTTCCGTGCGACGGTGGTCGATGTTGGGATCGCCCGCGCCGAGACGCGATGCCTGCACCAGCGTCTGCAGATCGATGCCGAGAGACCTGTAGGCCCGCACAATGACGTCCGTGCAGACGCCGTAAAGGGCCGGCACGTCGCCGCCGGCGCGCGAAATTTGCCGGTACTTGTCGTCATAGATGACGAAGTGCTTCGTCTGACCGGCTGCCGCAGTGGCGAGGCGCTCGCCGAATGGCGCACTGGATACTGCGGAATCGGGCTCGTCCTCGGTCGGCGCCGCGGAGGCGTAAGTCACCGGACAGCTCAGTTCATACGGTGAGGGCGGCAGCGGCACGAGCAGCGCCGGATGCGAAGGTGCAAGGCCGGTCAGTTCCGGCAACTGCGCGGCGCTCAGCACGGTGATGGCCATTTGGGCCGGGCGTGCCGGCGGCGCAGGAGTTGTCGTGCTGCGCACGTCCGTCAGACGTAACGCGGGAGCGGCAGCGGATACTGCAGGCGCGACGTTCTGCGTCGCGGAGGGGATCGCTGGGTCAGCCCAGCTGAGTGATGCAACGCCAGCGCTCCGCGCGGCTTCCAAGGTGGGGACGGTTGGTGCCGCCGTGGCTAAGGCGGCGTAGGCCGTTGGTATCTGAGCGACGTCACTCCTGGGGGCGACGACCGAGCGCTCGCCGTCGGAGAGTTGGAGCGATGGCGTGTCCGGCTGAGCGGCAGCTGTGAGGGCCTGCGGCGCGCTGGCGATCGGACGCGGAGCCTGTTGCGAGGACAGCTCCGTGACGTCGGTCACGAGCGGAGCCGTTTGCAGCGGCGTCTGCGCGATCAGGTCGTGCAATGTCGGGAAGATGTGCAGCGACGGCAGAATGGCGAGCGCCAGGGCCATGACGACGAACGGCAGAAGCAGCAGCCGTAGCGTCTGGCGGTCGTCGCGCGACTGAATGTGCAGCGGATTGGGGCGGCGGTAGAGCGTCGGCGGGCTGACACGGCGCGCGGCCTGTGCGCGACGCGAATCGACGCGAGCGGGTGCGGATTGACGGCGCGTCGAATGGCCAACGAGCGGCGCAGCCTCGCCGTGCGCCGGCCGAACGCCGTGCGCGGCAGGCCGACCCGGCTTGTGTTCCGGCCGACCAGGCTTGTGTTTGTGGGGCTTCTTCACGCGTACCCGCCCGCTGGCATTATCGCCGTCCCTGATCTGAAGTGTACGCGCTAATGGGCTGGGCGGCCACAGGAAAATTGGATCAGGAGTTATGCTTTATGGGTTGAGCCGGCCTCGCTAAGTCCCACCATCGCGCGGATTTCGGCCGGGGTGATGCCCGACTGCCGCAGACTGGCCAGAGTTGTATCGCGCGCGCTTTTGGCGAGCTTGCGGCCCTCCACGTCGGTGATCAGGCGATGGTGATGATACTTCGGCGCTGGCAGGTCCACGAGCACCTGGAGGAGGCGATGCAAGTCGGTGGCGGCGAAGAGATCCATCCCGCGCGTCACATGACTGATGCCCTGACGCGCATCGTCGACGACGACGGAAAGATGATAGCTGGCCGGCGTGTCCTTGCGCATGACGATGGTGTCGCCCCACCGCTCGGGCCGCGCGGGCATCGCGGTTTCGGTGCCCGCACCGTCGAAGGCTGTGAAAGCCAGTGGTTTGCCCTCGAGGCGCGCGGCGACGAGTTCGAGGGCGCGGTCCATGTGCAGACGCAGGGCGAACGGTTCGCCGCGCGCGATCCGATCCTCGACCTCGGCGGCCGGCATGAACTTGTGCAGGCCTGGATAGATCGGTGCACCGTCGGGATCGACGGTGCCGGGCCGTTTGGCCGCTGCGATGTCCTGGCGGGTGGCAAAGCAGGGGTAGAGCAAATCCATGGCCCGCAGCCGCTCGGCTGCCTTACGATAGATGGAGAAGTGCTGCGACTGCCGCAGCACCGGTTGTTCCCACGTGATGCCGAGCCACGCGAGGTCTTCCATCTGGCTGGCGATATTGGCCTCGGTGCAGCGCTGGGTATCGATGTCTTCGATGCGCAGCAAAAATCGGCCGCCGAGGCGGCGGGCCATGTCGAAGCCCGTCAGCGCCGAGAGCGCGTGACCGAGATGGAGTTCTCCATTGGGGCTTGGTGCGAAACGAAAGACGGGCGTGCTGGCGGACATGGCCGCAGCTTGTACGTCAGCCGCAGCGACCGTCAACGCCGGAACCGGGTTTGAACGTCGGTGCGATGGCCTCGACGATCCGGTCGTAGGTTGCGCGCTCGGCGACCGGATAGAGCATCGCCCAGCTGTTGATGTAGCGGCGGCCGCACGTGAAGCTGACCCGCTCGTAGAACATCAGGTTGCCGATCGTGCCCGAAATGACGAACCAGCCGGATCGGACCGGTGCATAGTCGAGCACGGCGCCGCGATAATTTTCCTGCAGCAGCTGCGTGCGATAGGCATCGAGGCTGACACGGCCTTCGTTCAGGAACGAGCCGACCAGCAGCCGCGCGCCGCCGTCCGGCGAGACCAGGACGCGCCCTTCCGGCTCTGCGGCTTTCTCCGTGAAGAAACTTGCCGGATAGCTGATCTCGGAGCCGCTGCGGGCATCGACGATGTCGACCCAGCTACTCAACCGGTCCAATCCGGGTGGGCTCTCCTGAGCCGCGCGGGCGGTGGATGCGAGCGCCGCGATGGCGACAGCCGCTATGGCAAGGCTTGAGCGCGGTCCGGGCATCGCCACATACTCCATGACATGACGATTGAGCTGGTATGAGTGTACGCTGCGGCGACGGTGGCGAATACGCGCGATGAAACATACCCGCAGAAATATTTCGGCAGCGCGCGTCATCGCGTGTGATGACGACGTTCGCGCGGGCGTGCGCTCGCTGCGGCGCAAGTGCCCGGCGATCAGGCTGATGCATGACGCCGTGGGCGATCCGCCGCTGCGCCGGTTCAATCCGGATTTCGAGGCGCTGGCGCGCATCGTCGTCGGCCAGCAGCTGTCGATTGCCAGCGCGCGTGCGATCTGGGGACGGGTCGAGGCGCTGGGTCCTGTTTCGGCCAAGACGATGTCGCGGCTCACGCCCGAACGGCTGGCCGGTGCCGGACTGTCGGCAGCAAAGATCAGAACGTTGAAGGCCGTCTCGTCGGCGGTGCTGAAGGACGGCTTGGATTTCGCCCAGCTGTCGGCGTCGGGTGATGATGCCGTGCGCGAGAGGCTGGTGGCGATCCACGGCATCGGTCCGTGGACCGCAGACATTTTCGTCATGTTCGCGATCGGCCGCGCGGATGCCTGGGCATCTGGCGATCTTGCGCTGCAGATCGCGGCGGGGCGCGTGCTCGGGCTCGATGCGAAGCCGACGGCCGTGGAGCTGACCGAGATCGCCGAGCGCTGGCGCCCCTGGCGCGGCGTCGCCGCGCGGCTGCTGTGGGCGCACTACGCCCACAAGCCGGGTTCGCAGCTGGTGACGCCGGTATAGGGGCATTCCCTCTCCCCGTCCTTCACGGGGAGAGGGTTAGGGTGAGGGGCAGGTTCTAGCTTCAGCGCAAGCGGCTGCCCCTCACCCCAACCCTCTCCCCATCGCAAGTGCAGGGCGATGGGGAGAGGGAGTTAACCTACGCGCCTTCGACGATGGTGATGTCGAGGGTGCCGGCGCCTTCGCGGAGCTTCTTGGCTTCGGCGTATTCGGGGCTGGTGGCGTAGCCCTTCGCGTCGTCGTAGCTGGCGAACTCGATGACGACGTTGCGCTGCGTGCCGTTGCCTTCGATGATTTCGCACTTGCCGCCGGCGACGATGCGCTTGCCATTGAACTTGGCCAGCGCGACCTTCGATTTCTCGACGTACTGGCCCCACTTCTCGGGGTTGGTGACGACGGCGTGAGCGATAACGTATCCCTTGGGCATAGTGTCCTCGTTGATGTGATGGTTCAGGCAGCGTGACCCTTGCGGGCCTCGCTGATGTGATGCTGGAAGGTCGCGGCGGCCGCCTTCGGATCGTCGGCCTGCGTGATGGGCCGGCCGACCACGATGTGATTGGCGCCGGCGGCGATGGCGTGAGACGGCGTCATCACGCGTTCCTGATCATCCATGGCACTGCCGCCGAGCCGAATGCCGGGCGTGACGATGAGGAACTTGGGAGATGTCGCCTCGCGGATGCGGGCCGCCTCCTGTCCGGACGCGATCACGCCGTCGAAGCCGGCCTCGTGGGCAAGGCGGGCGCGGCGCACCACCAGTTCGGCCGGCGTCACGTCGCTGCCTTGCTGTTTCAGGTCGTCGTGCGTGAGGCTCGTCAGCACGGTGACGGCGAGGAGCTTCAGCCGGGAGGAGCCGCGACCGTTGACGGCCGCGCGCAGCGTCTTCAGGTCGTGACCGTGGACTGTGAGAAAATCGAGGTCGAGTTCGGTGATATTGGCGACCGCGCGTTCGACGGTGGTGCCGATATCGAGCAGCTTCATGTCGAGGAAGACGTGCTTGCCTTCGCGCTTCAGGTTCTGCGCCAGATCGAGGCCGCCGGCGAACATCAGCTCCAGGCCGACCTTGTAGAACGTGACCTCGTTCCCCAGCTTGGCGATAAGCGCCATCGCTTCGCTGACGCTCGGCATGTCGAGCGCGACGATCAGGCTGTCTTTCGAGGTCGTCATTGTGGTTCGGCTCACGCGGCTTATGTGCTTGGCGCTCGTCGTAGCATAGGCCTAGGCGCGCCTCAAACGTCCGGCGGGCGGCTCGCCTTGCGGGCCGACGCCAGGCGGATGATCAGCCAGATGGGAATGACCACCATGGCGCCGAGCAGGAGGTAGCCCAGGATGGACTCGAAAGCGTCGAAGCCGAGATTGTAGATGTTGGTGACGATGGCGTTCAGCCGCTCCAGGAAGTTCTGGGGCGTGATACCGAGAACGCTGAGCACGACGCCGACAGCGATGGACAGAAGCGCCAGGCGGATGACGACGCCGAAAGGGTTGCCGCCGAATATGGTCTTGCTGTCCATGGCGTGTGCTGTCTCCAGGTGATCTGGCGGCAATGGGCGAACTGTCCGCTTTGTGCCGCGTTTGTTCCGCACTAGCATAGAAGCGGAGATCGCAAAATGCGTATCCTGGCCGGTCGCCGCAAGGGCCCGTATGGGCGGTTGGGAATGGAATGTCGCGTCGCGTAAAGCCGACCAGCGGTGCCCCGGTAGAACCAGCGCCTTCCGCGTTCCTGCCGCCGCTGTTTTCCCGGTGGTTCGAGGCCCGTGGCTGGGCACCGCGCGAGCACCAGCTCGCCCTGCTGGCCAAGGCCAGGGCGGGCCGGTCCAGCCTGCTCATCGCGCCCACCGGCGCTGGCAAGACGCTCGCTGGATTTCTGCCGAGCCTCGTCAAGCTGGCTGAGCCGAAGGCGCGCCAGAGGGCGGCTCAGGGTGCGGGGCTGCACACACTATATATCTCGCCGCTGAAGGCGCTGGCGACGGACATCGCGCGCAACTTGATGACGCCGATCGGCGAGATGGGCTTGGCCATCAAGACCGAGACGCGGACGGGCGATACGTCGGCGGCGCGCCGGCAGCGGCAGCGCGAGAAGCCGCCGCACATCCTGCTGACGACGCCGGAGCAGGTGGCGCTGATGCTGAGCCACCCGGACGCGCCGTATCTGTTCGCCGATCTCGATACGCTCATCCTCGACGAGCTTCACGCGCTGGCCGCGTCGAAGCGCGGCGATCTGCTGGCGCTCGACATCGCGCGATTGCGCACGCACGCGCCGCACATGCTGACCGTGGGCTTGTCGGCCACCGTCGCGCGGCCGTCGGAGCTGCGGGCCTACCTGCAAGCGCAACCATCGGGCCAGGACCGCATCGCGCTAGCCGATCTCGTGGTGGCGAAAGGGGGCGCGCGGCCGCAGATCGAAATCCTGGAGCTGGAAACGCCGACGCCGTGGTCAGGCCATGTGGCGCGCTACGCCTTTCCCAGCATCTACGAAGCGATCGGCCGGCATAAGCTGTCGCTCGTGTTCGTCAATACGCGCATGCAGGCCGAACTGCTGTTTCAGGAACTGTGGGCGATCAACGAGGCGAGCCTGCCGATCGCGCTGCATCACGGTTCGCTGGATCAGGCCCAGCGGCGCAAGGTGGAAGCGGCGATGGCGGCGGGCGCCTTGCGTGCCGTGGTGTGTACCTCGACGCTCGATCTCGGCATCGACTGGGGCGACGTCGATCTCGTCATTCACGTCGGCGCGCCAAAGGGGGCGAGCCGGCTCACGCAGCGCATCGGCCGCGCGAACCACCGGCTGGACGAGCCGTCTAAGGCGCTGCTGGTGCCGTCGAACCGGTTCGAGGTGCTGGAGTGCCGCGCCGCGCTCGAAGCGGCGCATGCGGGTGAGCAGGACGTGGCGCTCAACCGCACGGGATCCTTGGACGTGCTGGCGCAGCATGTGATGGGCATGGCGTGCCAGGCACCATTCGCGCCAGACCAACTTTTTCGCGAGGTGACAAGCGCGCTGCCCTACGCCGGATTGCCGCGCGCGACATTCGACCGGATCGTGGACTTCGTGGCGACGGGCGGATACGCGCTGAAGAATTACGATCGCTTCGCCAAGCTGCGCGAGACGGCGGACGGCACGATGCGCGTCGCCCACCCGCGCTTGATCCAGCAGTATCGGCTGAATGCGGGAACGATCGTCGAAAGCCCGATGATCAAAGTGCGGCTAGTCGGCCGTCGGCGGCTAGCTGCGCCTGGGTCCGCTACGGCGGTGATGGGCGGGCGCGTCCTGGGTGAGCTGGAAGAGTATTTCATCGAGCAGCTGACGCCGGGCCAGACCTTCGCATTCGCCGGCGAGATCCTGCGCTTCGAGGGCATCCGCGACATGGAGGCGTTCGTGTCGCGCGCGCATGTCGAGGATCCCATGGTGCCGAGCTACGACGGTGGAAAGTTTCCGCTGTCGACGCATCTGGCCGCGCGCGTGCGCGACATGCTGGCCGATACGTCGAGCTGGTCCAAGCTGCCGACGCCGGTGTGCGAGTGGCTGACCCTGCAGCAGGAGAAGTCGGTCATCCCGCGGCCAGAGGAAGTTCTGGTCGAAACATTTCCGCGGGCGACGAAGCACTATCTTGTCGCGTACCCGTTCGAAGGGCGGCTCGCCCATCAGACGCTCGGCATGCTTTTGACGCGCCGGTTGGAGCGGGCGCGCGCCCGGCCGCTGGGCTTCGTTGCCAACGACTATGGATTGGCGGTGTGGGGGCTTGGCGATCTGTCACAGATAATCGCGAATGGGCGTCTCGATCTTGCCAGCTTGTTCGAAGAAGACATGCTCGGCGACGATCTGGAAGCATGGCTCGACGAGAGCGTGCTGATGAAGCGCACGTTTCGCCATGTCGCGGTCATTTCCGGATTGATCGAGCGGCGCCATCCGGGACGGGAAAAGTCCGGACGGCAGGTGACGATGTCGACCGATCTGATCTACGATGTGTTGCGGCGGCACGATCCCGAACACATTCTACTTGAGGCGGCGCGTGCCGACGCGGCGACGGGGCTGTTGGATATCGGCCGATTGGGCGACTTCCTGCGCCGCATTCGCGGGCGAATCAGGCATCAATCGTTGCCGCGTGTGTCGCCGCTCGCCGTGCCCATCCTGTTGGAGATCGGCATCGAGCCTGTTTCGGGACGCGCGCGGGAAGACATCTTGAGGGAAGCTGCCGCGGACCTCATCGCGGAAGCGGCGACCGAAAGCGGGGAAAAGAACGCCGATGGCGATGCTCGTGCTCAAGCCGGAACGTTACGACGCCGGCGACTTCAATGATCATCCGGTGTCGCTGTGCGGCAAGACGTTTCATGCTTGCGTCTCGGGCGCGCTCTACTGGCCTGCCGAACGGGCGATGATCGTCTCCGACCTGCATTTGGAGAAGGGGTCCTCGTTCGCCAGGCGCGGGCAGCTGCTGCCGCCCTACGATACGAAGGCGACGTTGATGCGGCTGGCCGAGGCGATCGATCGCTGGCAGCCGGAAACGGTCGTCGCGTTGGGCGACAGCCTGCACGACGGCAACGGCGCGGAGCGGATGGCGGACGAGGATCTCGAAACGCTGCGCATGCTTCAGGAAGACCGCGAGTGGATCTGGGTGACGGGCAACCACGACCCGGTGATCTCCGAGCGGTTGGGCGGTCATGTGATCGAGGCGATCACGGTGGAGGGCATCACGTTCCGCCATGAGCCGCAGCCGGGACGGGTCTCGCACGAGGTGGGCGGTCACTTCCATCCCGCGGCCAAGGTTTCGATGCACGGACACACGTTTCGCCGTCCATGCTTCGTCGGCAACGGGCTGCGGCTGGTGATGCCCGCGTTCGGGACATACTGTGGCGGGCTAAACGTGCTGGAGATC
>JAKAXS010000578.1 GCA_021816505.1 Pseudomonadota bacterium | reverse complement strand
TCGATCGGCACGACGCCGACCTCGATGCCCTCCGACAGCAGTTTTTCAGCCGCCGCCTGCGCCTTGACCGGATCGCGCGCACTGAGCACCGTGACAACCCCCAGCCGCTCCAGCTGCCGCACGATCTCGAACCCGATCCCCCTGTTCGCGCCCGTCACCAGCGCGATCCGCGTCTCCGCCATACGACCCGTTCCCCTAGATCCCGTTTTTCCACCGCTATCCCGACGGTTGCCGCGACCTTAGCTGCTTCGGCCAACCAGAGCGAGAGGGTTACGTTGCATCTCCGATCATCGACCGCAGCAAAAGGCCAGCTGCGAGAACGAATGTCATCGCGCCAAGAAAACCGCCAACGATAATGACCGCAGCGGCCCGTCCGCCGACATTCAGGACGTAGGCAATCACTCCGGCCACGACGAAGAAGATGGCGTAATCCAGAAAAAAGTTGCTGAGGCCGGTGAGTGGATTGATCACCAGCTCCGAAAGTATTGCCTGAACGGCCCCTGCGCCAATCGCGATGGCCGGCCCCTTCCACAGGCTGACGCTGCCGATCTTGGCCCCCAAGATGCATCCCAGCAGCAGACCCACGATGCCCGCCAAGGGTAATGCCAGTTCGGCCCAGTTCATCGTCCACCCTCGTTGTCGCCCGCGGACGATGTCTTTAAGCGGAACATCCGCGTCTGGCAAAGGCGGCAGCGGCACCCTTGAGCCTTGCGGCTCGACGCGCCATATTCCGCGCATGCCGCGCCCCCCCAAATCCGACTCGACGCCCAAGCCACGCGCCTCGCGCGTGCGATCGGGCAAGCCGTCCGCACCGCCGCTCGAAACGGCCGGGGGAACACCCGCGCCGCGTGGTTACGTGGCCGCACCCGAGGGCTTCGGAGAGGCGCCACAGGCCGCGTTCGATGCCGGCTACTCGAAGAAGGGCCAACTGCCCGCGCTGCGTCAGTCCGGACCACGCCCGCCCATGGGTGGCGAAACGCTGACCGATCAACTCAACGCACTGCTGGCCAAGCCGCATGAGCGCTCGGACAAGGCCAAGGAGCTGATCGCGCGTCAGCCGATGATGGCGGCACACCCCCTCGTGTCCGGTTCGATGCCGATGTTCATGCCGCACCGGCCGGACCGGCCGGAAAAGAGCGAAGGCGGCCGCCCGTTCGAACTCGTGTCGGAGTACACGCCGAAAGGCGACCAGCCCACCGCGATCGCGGAACTCGTCAACGGCGTCAACGAAACCGAGCGCAACCAGGTACTGCTCGGCGTCACCGGCTCGGGCAAGACCTTCACGATGGCGCACGTCATTGCCGCCACTCAGCGGCCCGCGCTCATACTCGCACCCAACAAGACACTCGCGGCGCAGCTCTACGGCGAGTTCAAGAGCTTCTTCCCGAACAACGCGGTGGAGTACTTCGTCTCGTACTACGACTATTACCAGCCCGAAGCCTACGTGCCGCGCACCGACACCTATATCGAGAAGGAAAGCTCGATCAACGAACAGATCGATCGCATGCGCCACGCCGCCACGCGCTCGCTGCTCGAACGCGACGACGTCATCATCGTCGCCTCGGTGTCGTGCATCTACGGTATCGGCTCGGTCGAGACCTACACGGCGATGACCTTCACGGTGAAGGTCGGTGAAAAGCTGTCGCGCGATCAGCTGCTGGCCGATCTCGTCGCTCTGCACTACCGCCGCAACGACATGGCCTTCGTGCGCGGCAATTTCCGCGTTCGCGGAGACACGGTGGAGCTGTTCCCGGCGCACTACGAGGATCGCGCGTGGCGGATCTCGCTGTTCGGCGACGAGGTGGAAACCATCACCGAGTTCGACCCTCTCACGGGCCAGAAGTCGGACGAGCTGTCGCTGGTCAAGATCTACTCCAACTCGCACTACGTCACGCCGAAGCCGACGCTGCAGCAGGCCATCAAGTCGATCAAGACCGAGCTGAAGCAGCGCCTGGAAGAGATGTACGCCAACGGCAAGCTGCTCGAAGCCCAGCGCCTGGAACAGCGCACCACGTTCGACATGGAGATGATGGAAGCGACGGGCTCGTGCGCGGGCATCGAGAACTACTCGCGCTATCTCACCGGCCGCAATCCCGGCGATCCACCACCGACGCTGTTCGAATACCTGCCCGACAACGCACTGGTCTTCGCCGACGAGAGCCACGTCACCGTGCCGCAAATCGGCGGCATGTTCCGCGGCGACTACCGGCGCAAGGCGACGCTCGCCGAGTTCGGCTTCCGCCTGCCCTCGTGCATGGACAATCGCCCGCTGCGGTTCGAGGAATGGGACGCCATGCGTCCGCAGTCGCTCTACGTCTCGGCCACGCCCGGCAGTTGGGAGCTGGAGCAGACGGGCGGCACGTTCTCGGAGCAGGTCATTCGCCCAACGGGACTGATCGATCCGGAAGTGATCATCCGTCCGGCCAAGAGCCAGGTCGACGATCTGCTCGACGAAGTGCGTCAGGTCGCCAAGAAGGGCTATCGCACGCTGGTTACCACGCTCACCAAGCGCATGGCCGAAGACCTCACCGAGTACATGCACGAAAGCGGGATCCGCGTGCGCTACATGCACTCCGACGTCGAGACCCTGGAGCGCATCGAGATCATCCGCGACCTCCGCCTGGGCGCGTTCGACGTGCTGATCGGAG
>JAKAXS010000061.1 GCA_021816505.1 Pseudomonadota bacterium | reverse complement strand
GACCACGACTATGCCTATGATCTCGTAACACGTTGGAAGACGTTCGACGCCGGGCAAGGACTGCCGGGCCGGGCCCTGTCGACGAAAGCGCCGGTCTGGATCGTCGATGTCGTCAGCGACAACAATTTCCCGCGTGCGGAGCTGGCCCGTAAGGCAGGGCTGAAGGCCGCATTCGCGTTTCCGGTGATGGCCGGTGCTCACGTGGCAGCGGTGTTGGAGTTTTTCTCCGACAAGGCGCATCCGGAAGATCCTGTTCTGCTTAGCCTGATGGGGCAGATCGGCACGCAGTTGGGCCGGGTGGTCGATCGCAAGCGGTCGCAGGATCAGCTGGTTCACAACGCCCTGCACGATTCACTCACGGGACTGCCCAACCGCGCGCTGTTTCTGGAACGGCTGACGAGCGTCATCGCACGCAAACGGCGCCGGCCCGAGACGAAGTACGGCGTGCTGTTCATGGACTTGGATCACTTCAAGTTCGTCAACGACAGCCTGGGGCATCTGGCCGGCGACGCACTCATCATCGGCTTCGGGCGGCGCATTGCGGATGCGCTGCGCTGGAAGGAAAGCGATGACGGGCCTGGAGGATCGCAGTTTGCATCGACGCTGGCCCGGCTGGGCGGCGACGAATTCGTGATCCTCGTCGAGGACATCAAGCATGGCGGCGACGTGGTCGCGGTCGCTGACATGATCCAGCAGCTGCTGACGCAGCCCTTCATGATCGAAGGACAGGAATTGTTCGCGTCTGCGAGCGTGGGTGTCATCGCCGATCCGGCTGTCGACGTGAATGCCGATGATGTCCTGCGCAATGCAGACCTCGCGCTCTATCGGGCCAAGGCGTTGGGCAAGTCGCAGCATGCGCTTTACGATGAAAGCATGCACCAAGAGGCGATGAAGAGGCTGAAGCTCGAGTCCGAACTTCGCCTTGCGCTGCGTAAGAACGAATTCATCGTGTACTATCAGCCCATCGTCGACCTGCCTGACATGGAGGTGGTCGGCTTCGAGGCGCTGGTGCGCTGGAACCGAAACGGCGAAGAGATCGTCGGTCCGGCTGAGTTCATAGAGGTCGCCGAGGACACCGGTATCATTCTGCCCTTGGGCCTGTGGGTGCTCGAGACGGCGTGCCGGGCGTTCCAAGGTTTGGCCGAGGAGCCAGGGCGGCAACAGCAGTATGTTTCCGTCAACCTTTCGGCGCGCCAGTTCGCTCAAGCCGACCTGGTGATCCAGATCGCAAACATCATCAAGAAGACGGGGCTCGCTCCCCAGAGGCTTCGTCTGGAGATCACCGAAAGCGTCGCTATGGTGGATGCGGACCGTGCCCGCCGGGTTCTGGAAGAACTTCGCGCGATCGGCGTGAAGCTCGCCATCGACGACTTCGGCACGGGCTACTCGTCGCTGAGCTGTCTCCAGGACTACCCTCTGGAGATCCTCAAGATCGACCGCTCGTTCGTCAATCGCATGCGGCAGGGAGACGACGGTCTCCAGATGGTGCAAACCATCATCAATCTCGCGCGAAGCCTGCGCATGAAGGTTGTCGCGGAAGGCGTGGAGTCGCCGGATGAGCTGGCTCTCCTGAAATCGATGGGCTGCGATCTCGGCCAAGGTTACCTGTTCTCCAAGCCCGTGCCCGAAAACGTCATGCGGCAGCTTGCTGCGGCGCCTCGACAAGAAGTCGAGGAGGCCTCAGGCAACCTGTGGATGACAGGCTAGCGCCGCCCGGACATAGTGGCGCCACGAGCCAGCGGCAGTTTCCGTCGCGCAGTGTGGTGTCGACGTGTCTCAGAGCGAAGTGCAACGGACCGACGCGGGAGCGGGCGTCCCGGCCAAACAGCCGACCATCGGTCTGGCGCTGGGCGGGGGCGGCGCGCGCGGCCTGGCGCATATCCTGATGCTGGAAGTGTTCGACGAGCTGGGGCTGCGCCCCCATGTGATCGTCGGCACGTCGATCGGCGCGATTTTTGGTGCGGCCTACGCGTCAGGGATGTCGGCTCGCGAGATCCGCGCGATCGCGGAGGATGCGCTGCGGCAGCGCTTCGACATCGCTCGCCAGTTGTTTCTGGCACGCAGCGATCCTGTAAATCGGTTGCTGGGTGTGGTGCCCCGGCGGACAGCGCTATTGAAACCGGAGGCGCTGCTCGATCTGGTGCTTCCGTCGCGCATGCCGCGGCGCTTTAATGAACTGGAGATCCCGCTTCGCGTCGTTGCATCAGATTTTTTCCAGCAGGAGCAGGTGGTGTTCGACTCCGGCGAACTTCTTCCGGCCGTTGCGGCGAGCATGGCGCTGCCGGTGCTATTCTCCCCCGTCGTGATGGGCGATCGCGTGTTGATGGACGGCGGACTCGTCAATCCGTTGCCGTTCGACGTCATTCACGGAGCAGCCGACATCACGGTCGCCATCGACGTGTCCGGTGCCAAGCGCGTCCCGGATGACAAGGTGGCGCCGACGGCGATGGAGGCCATCGTTGCCTCGTCGCAAATCCTGCAGCACTCGATCGTGCGCGAGAAACTGAAATGGCTGCAGCCGGACATCTACATCAACGTCGCGGTCGATGCGTTCCATGTGCTCGATTTCCGCAAGCTCGACCAGATCCTGGCTGCCGCCGAACCGGCAAAGGACGCGCTGCGGCAGAAGCTGCAGCGGGTGCTCGGAGCCCAAACGTTGACCGCGCTAGAGGCGAAGCCGGCGATCGCGGAGGCCGTGCCGCCACCTGGAAAGGCGGGCAAGCGCAAGCGCGGTCTCATCAAGTCGCGTTAGTGGCTAGCGGCGCTGGTTGAAGAACGTGCGGAGGATGGCGGCAGCTTCCTCCTCGCCAAGACCACCGTAGATCTCCGGAGCGTGGTGGCAGGTTTGCTGTGCGAACACCCGTGGCCCATTCTCGACGCCGCCGCCTTTCGGGTCGGCAGCGCCCCAGTAGAGGCGCCGGATGCGTGCGAACGAAATGGCCGTGGCGCACATGGGGCAGGGTTCCAGCGTCACGTAGAGATCGTGGTCGATGAGCCGTTCCGACTGAAGAGCGGCACAGGCGGCGCGGATGGCCAGAATCTCGGCGTGTGCCGTCGGGTCGGAGAGCTCGCGGGTGCGGTTGCCGGCCTGTGCCACGACCTGACCCGCGGGCGAGACGACCACGGCGCCGATGGGCACTTCACCACGGGCTGCGGCGGCACGGGCCTCTGCGAGGGCCAAGTCCATGTGGCCGATCTTCTCCGGTGCTGTCATAAAGGCGTCCGTTCACCCAACGATGGACTTGAGACTTTGACCGCCAAAGCGCCGAACCGACCACCTGATCGATCGAGCAGCCGTCCCGTACGCAAGCGTGGCGCGAGCCCGCGCCCGAAGCAATCGCCTGCAGCGTCAGAGGCGCCGGTACGTGCCGACGGCCGTATGCGCATTGCCAAGGCCATGGCCCGAGCGGGCCTTTGTTCGCGGCGGGATGCCGAGCGCTGGATCGCAGATGGACGCGTCAGCGTCAACGGTCAGGTGCTTAAGACGCCGGCCGTGGAGGTGGGGCCCCGCGACCGCATCATGGTTGACGGCAAGGCACTGGCCCAGGCGGAGCCGACGTCGCTGTGGCGCTACTACAAGCCGAAAGGCCTCGTCACAACCAACAAGGATCCGCAGGGACGGCCGACCGTGTTCGACAACCTGCCGCCGGATCTGCCGCGCGTGGTGTCCATCGGGCGGCTCGATTTCAACACCGAGGGGCTGCTGCTGCTGACCAACGATGGCGCCCTTGCGCGGCATCTGGAACTGCCCGCCACGGGTTGGCTGCGGCGCTATCGCGTGCGCGCACGTGGGCGTGTTTCGCAGGCGGATCTCGACAAGATCAAGGATGGCGTCGAGATCGAAGGCGTGCGCTACGGTCCGGTCGAGGCGACGCTGGATCAGGTTTCGGGTGCCAACGCGTGGCTTACGGTGGCGATCCGCGAAGGCAAGAACCGCGAGGTTCGCAAAGTGCTGCAGCACTTCGGCCTGGAGGTGAACCGGCTGATCCGCATCTCGTTCGGGCCGTTTCAGCTGTCGGAGATGAAGCCGGGAGAGGTTGAGCACGTGCGCCGCAAGGTGCTGGTGGATCAGTTGGGCGTGAAGGTCGCGCAACAGTTCGGCCTGACGGAAGCTCTTGAAGAGCAGCGATCGGAGCGCAAGTCGCGCTACACCAAGCCGCGGTCCGGGGGCGCGGGCTAATGCGCATCGTCGCGGGCAAGCTGCGCGGGCGTGCCATCGCCGCGCCGTCCCACGCGGGACTGCGTCCCACTGCCGACCGCGTACGGGAAAGCGTGTTTAACGTGCTCGCGCATGGCATCGACGCGTTCGACATGGACGGTGCGCGCGTGATCGACCTGTTCGCGGGCACTGGTGCGCTGGGCCTCGAAGCCTTGTCGCGCGGAGCAGCCTACTGCCTGTTCGTCGAGGAGGCGGTGGAGGCGCGTGCGCTTATCCGCACCAACGTCGAGACCATGGGTCTGACAGGCGTGACGAAAATCTACCGTCGCGACGCGACATCGCTCGGCCCGACGGGTACGCATCAGCCGTTCGATCTGGCGTTTCTCGATCCCCCCTACGGCAAGGGGCTGGCGGAACGTGCCCTCGCCTCGTTGCGGGACGGAGGCTGGCTCTCGCCGTCCGCCGTCGTCGTCATCGAGGAACGCGCGTCTGAGACGGTTTCATTTCCCGATGGCTTCGCGGAACTCGATCGCCGGACCTACGGCGATACGCAGGTGGTGTTCGGGCGCGTGCGCGCCGCGTAGGTTGGGTCGAGCCCTCTTGTGAGACCCAACATGTTCTAGGTGGTGCCGTGGATTGTTGGGTCGCGCTGCGCTTGACCCAACCTACACAGGAGCATGGCCTAGCGCCGTCCGAACAGGCGTTCGATGTCGGTGAGCTTGAGTTCCACGTAGGTGGGTCGGCCGTGATTGCATTGGCCGGAGTAGGGTGTCGCTTCCATCTCGCGCAAAAGGGCGTTCATCTCGGCGGGCGTCAGGCGACGGCCTGCGCGCACGCTGCCGTGACAGGCCATGCGCGAGCAGACGGCTTCCAGCCGGTCCTTCAGCGCGAAACTCTGGCCGCTGTCGAGGATCTCCGCCGCCAGGTCTTTCACGAGGCCGTCGATGTTCGTATCGCCGAGCAGGGCCGGCACCTCGCGTACGGCGACGGCGCCGATGCCGAAGCCTTCCAGGACGAGCCCCAGTTCCGCCAGTTCGTCTTCCTTTTCCGCCAATGCCGCCGCTTCGTCTTCGCCAACGTCGACAATGACGGGAATGAGCAGGCCCTGGCGCGCGACGCCGCCGTTGCTGAGCATCGCCTTCATCCGTTCGTAGACGAGGCGTTCATGCGCCGCATGCTGGTCGACGATAACGACTGAGGTTTCCGTCTGGGCGACGATGTAGGTCTCATGCAGTTGCGCGCGGGCGGCGCCGAGTGGGTGCTGTACGAAGTCCACGGGTTGCGGCATCGCCGATGCGGTACTGTCGGCACTGGGTTCCTCGAACGCGGCGAAGGGCGCCTGCATCGCGTCGGAAAAGCCGGAAGGAATGTGCGATGCGGTTGCGGGCGCGCGCGCGGCGGCGGCGGCAACGCCGGTCGTGAACGTTTCAACGGTCAATGTACCGCCGCGCGCAGTGGCGCGGTGACCGGCATTCTCGAGCGCATGGCGGAGCGCGCCGATGAGCAGAGAGCGCACGCGGCCGGCATCGCGGAAGCGCACCTCGGCCTTGGCGGGATGCACGTTGACATCGACGTCCTGCGGATCGAGTTCGACGAACAGCGCGAGCAGAGGGTAGCGACCTTTGGGGATGAGATCGCCATAGGCGGCGCGCACGGCGCCGATCAGCAGTTTATCTTTCACCGGCCGTGTGTTCACGAACAGGAACTGCTGGCTGGCGTCTGGACGATGCAAGGTCGGCAGGCCGGCGAATCCAGTCACGCGGACGCCGTCGCGCTCGCCGGAGATGGGCAGCGCATCGGCCATGAAGTCGCGGCCCATGATGCGGCCGAGGCGTTGCAGCAGGCCATCGGCGTCGCGATCGTTGCGGGGAAGGCGCAGTCCGGTCCGCTCGCCGGTGGTCAGCGCGAAGCCGACTTCCGGGTGCGCCATCGCCAATCGCTTGACGACTTCGGAGACGGCCATGTTCTCGGCGCGCTCGGACTTGAGGAACTTGAGGCGGGCCGGCGTGGCCGAAAACAGATCGCGCACTTCGACGCGCGTGCCCGCGTTGAGTGCTGCCGGGCGCGGGCCTTGCTTGCTGCCGCGATCGACGACGACTTCGAGGCCGTCTCGCGTTCCGCGCGGGCACGAGGCGATGGACAGATGCGCGATGGAGCCGATCGATGGCAGCGCCTCGCCGCGAAAGCCGAGCGAGCGGATGTCGAGCAGATCATCCTCGGGAAGCTTCGACGTGGCGTGGCGTTCGACGGCCAGAGTGAGGTTGCCCCTGTCCATGCCGCTGCCGTCGTCGGTGACACGGATTAGCGATAGACCGCCCGAAACGGTCACGATCTCGATCTCGCGCGCGCCGGCGTCGATGGCGTTCTCCACCAGCTCCTTGACGACGCTGGCCGGCCGCTCGATCACCTCGCCGGCGGCGATGCGATTGATGGTCTCGGCAGGCAGCTGGCGTATGCGGGCGGCAGACATCGGCGTCGGCGTTCTCCTCACGCCTGGAGTAGACCGATTCGGCCCGCTCCGGAGGCGAAGGAGCCCGTTCTCCCAACCCATTGAGGCCGCTTCGGGGAGAACGGCTCGGATACCCGGTTTCCGCGCGAAACGGCGCGGATGCGGTCAGTTCACCGTGTCCCTGATGGGCAGATCGCGACCGTCGAGGGCGATGCGGCTCTTGGTTTCGTCGGGTGCGCCGAAGTGCTCGAAATAACGCGGGTCGATCTTTTCGACCGGCAGAATGACGAAGACGTCGGTGGTGTTGAACTGGCGGTCGATCACCGCGCCGTCGCCGATCATGGCACCCAGGCGCAGATAGCCCTTGATCAGCGGCGGAAGCGCTTTCAACGCCGCCTTGGTGTCGATCTGATCCTTGGGGATCAGGTCCATCGGCACATGCAGATGATCGTGCGCGCGGCAGCGCCATTCAGGTGTGGCCAGCGCGTGGTGGTGCAGGAAGCTCAACGCCATGGCGTGCGCCTTCGGGTCCGTGCCCTCGAAGCTGGCGCAGCCGATCATCACGTCGACCTTGTGCTCGCGGATGTAGGTCCACAGGCCGTGCCAGAGGAGTTCGACGGAACGCTTCGTGCGGTAAGGCTTCAGCACGCACGAACGGCCGAGTTCCATGAAGCGATAGTTGCGCGACTTGGCGGCCAGCAGCGGCGCGATGTCGTATTCGCTTTCGGTGTAGAAACCCTGTCTCCGTTCGGCCATTTCCTGGCGCAGCACGCGATAGGTTCCGACCACCTTGGGGCGGCGCCGGCTGGTCCAGGTGTCGGGATCGGCTTCGGGCTTTGCGGTGTCGACGACCAGCAGATGGTCGCAAACGGCGTCATAGGGATCCTGGTCGAGGCGACGAATGCCCGCCAGCACGCTGGGAATCGCATTGCGCTCTTCGTAGAAGACTTCGTAGCGCAACCGCTGGGCTTGAAGAATGTCGCTGCGCTTCTTCGCAAGCTGCACTTGGAGCCCGCCGATGGCGCCGTAGATCTTGGGCTGGGCGCGGCGCTTGAAGGGGAGGGCGGCGGCATCGGCCATGCGGGAGTTCAATACGGCGAGCGCGAGCAAACCGCGTGCTTCAGGCTTCAGCAAAGCCCTGCGTTTCAGCCGTCCGGCGAAGCGGCGCGCTGCAGCCTTCATGTGTCCTCCCGATGCGGGCTGGTCTCTCAGATAGCGGCGCAAGCGTCACGCTCCATGCGGCTCGACCCGCGCTGCTCGGAGGCTCATATATCGTTCCTGCGCACGTGCGCCAGAACGCCTGAGCCCAAGCCAGGAACTAATCACGATTCCGAGACAATTTTGCGACGGTGGTTCCGGAGCCGGGTGCGATCGCGAGGCCGGTCAGGCGGCTGAGTGATGCGCGCTGCTCTCGGCAGCGGCCAGGGTTGCCGATTTTCCGGCGGAAGCCGTGGCGTCTTCCGGTGCGGCGTCCTCGTCGCGCCCCAGCCAGCGAGCCAGAACGGCCTGGAGGGCTGCGACATCGAAGGGCTTCGCGAGATAGTCGTCCATGCCGGCGGCGAGATAGCGTTCGCGATCCTCGGCGAAGGCATTCGCCGTCAGGGCGATGACGGGCGCGTGCAGCACGCCGTCTTCCGCGGCGAAGAGACGCTTGATCTCTCCGGCCGCTTCGAGCCCATCGAGTTCCGGCATGAAGATGTCCATGAAGATCACGTCGTAGCGCGCCGTGTCGGGCATCATCGACGCGGCGACGGCTTCAACGGCTTCGCGGCCGTTGCTTACGAGCGTGACATTGCAACCGCACTTTTCGAGAACGCGTGTCGCCAGCAAAGCATTGATGCTGTTGTCCTCCGCCACGAGGATGTTGGGGCGGGTGATGTTCCATTGGTCGGTTGCGATGGCGGCGCCGAACTGCTGTTGCGCCTGGCGTCCGTCCAAGTGATCGATGACGGCGGCTTGCTGCGCAGGGATCGCACCAAGATGTTCCAGAAGCGCGCCGGGGCGAACGGGGCGAACGAGGTAGGCATCGAAGCCCTCCTCGCGGAACAGGCCGAGATTGCGGCGCGATAGAACGCTGACGAGGACGAGGCCGCGAACCTTGCTGCTGTCGATGCCCTGCTCTTGCGCCAGCGAGCGCGCCTTGTTCAGCAATTGACCGGCGCGGACGGGATCGACATCGAGGTCCACGATCACGCGATCGAACGGGCGGCGGTTGCGCGCGGCGCTTTCGAGATTTTGCTGCGCCAGCTCGAAGGTCGTTTCCTCGACCGACACGTCGCGCGTTCTCAGCGTCTTCAACATGGCGAAGCGTTCGATCGATTTGTCGAATGCGAGGAGAACGCGCATCGACATGTCGATGGCCGACTTGGGCAGGGACTGGGATGCCAGCGCTTGCAGATCCAGCACGACACTGAACGTCGAGCCATGGCCGGGCGTCGAGAATATGGAGATGTCGCCGCCCATGGCGCGCGCCAGCTTCTTGGAGATTGCCAGGCCGAGCCCGGTGCCTCCATGCTGGCGGCGAAGGGCGTTTTCGGCCTGCTCGAACTCGACGAAGAGGTTCTGGCAGTCCTGCTTCGACAGGCCGATGCCCGTGTCTTCGACATCGACGTGTGTCATGCGTCCGGCGCGGCGCACCTTGACGACGATGCCGCCTCGGTCGGTGAACTTTACGGCGTTCGAGATGAGGTTCAGGATGATCTGCCGTACGCGCGCCTGGTCTCCCAGAAGCATGCAATCGGCGTCGCCCTCGACATACCAGGCGATCTGCACGCCCTTCTGCTGCGCGCTGGCCGCGAACAGTTCGACGACGGCCTGGACGGTCGCGGAGATCGAAAACGGCGCCGTCGCGAGGACGAGCTTGCCCGCCTCGATTTTCGAGAAGTCCAGGATCTCGTCGATGAGAGCGACAAGATTTCTGGCGGATTGGTCGATCGCCTTGGTGTACGTCTGTTGCTCCGACGACAACTCGGTGTCGATGAGAAGGCTCGCCATGCCGAGGATGCCGTTCATCGGCGTGCGGATTTCATGGCTCATCGACGCCAAAAACCGCGACTTGGCGCGGTTGGCGGATTCGGCCTGATCGCGGGCCCTGGCGATTTCCTGGGCCGCGAGACGTTCCACGGTGACGTCGCGGCCGATGCTTTGGATCTCGGGCGGCTCGGCACTGCCCGGCACCGCGTGCTCATCCCATTCGATCCACCGCGTGCCGGAACTGGTGACGACGAGTTCCACGCTGCGCCGGCGGTAGAGTTGTCCGGTGAGCTCGACGGCTGCATTTCCGTCGCTGTCGATGACGGTGGGGCGGAACGTCGTGCCCACGGCCGCGAGCGGGTCGAGATCGAACGTACGCGCAAAGGCGCGATTGACGAACGTCAGGCGATCGGAGCTGTCGCGGCGCAGGATCAATTCCGACTGCTCGTCGAGAAGGTCGCGGTAGCGCGATTCGTTTTCGCTGATCGCCCAATGAAGGTCCTGCAGCTTCTCCATCTGACGATCGATCTTCTGCCGGCGACGATAGGGAAACGACAGGAAGGCGATGGCCAGCACGAGGCCTGCATTGACGACGGCGATGATCGACGAAATCCAGCCATCCCCACTCACGGCGATCGCAAAAAGACCGATCAGAGCGACGATGCTGACGTAGGTGGGCCAGTGATCGAGGACGTCGTCGATCGTGGGAGCTGACGGCGCGCGCAGGTGCGCGTACGCCTCGGCATCACGGCTTTCACCGTGGCTCTCCTCGTCCTTCGATGTCGGGGCTTTACTCACAAACCGACCCACGCGTACGCAATCACGGGATTGCATCACATCGCGGTCTAGATTCCGTGAAGAGGCGTAGTTAACGAAATGTCTTGAAAGCAGCGCAACCGAGAGCGTCGCGCGCGGTGACGTTGCGAATTCGCAATAAATATCAATCCAGTAGAGGCCTGGCCGCCTCTTGAGTGAGGATCGGCACACCGTTGCGTATCGGATACGCCAGTGCGGCCTTTCGACTAATGAGTTCTCCGGTCGACGCGTCGTATTCGAGTGGCCCCTTGGTCAGGGGGCACACGAGAAACTCGAGC
>JAKAXS010000577.1 GCA_021816505.1 Pseudomonadota bacterium | reverse complement strand
AGCATGCGCGCAGCTCCGGCACGTCCGAGTTCCGTCTCACACCCAGACGCGCTTTGCTGATCCCGCTCGCTGGTGAAACACATACGCGCGCGTTGCTCGCATCCGCCGTGGCGCTCGGCTTCATCACCGATCCCGCAGACCCACGCCGTGCCATCGCTGCTTGCCCTGGCGCGCCGGCGTGCGCCAACGGCTCGACCCCCGTCCGTGCCGACGCCGACCGCTTTGCCGCGGCCGGTCATGCCATGCTGGCAGGCGGCACCACGCTGCACGTTTCCGGCTGTGCCAAGGGTTGCGCCTGCCGCCAGCCCTCGGCCATCACGCTGGTGGCAGACGGCGGCCGGTACGGCCTCGTGGTTAACGGCAAGGCGGGAGACCCAGCCGCAGGGTGCCTCACCGCCGACGAGGCCACTGAAATGCTTGCGCGCCTGGCCCGCCAGATGACAAAAGCCGGGGACACATCAGACGCGCGAAATGCGGCACTTGCCGCCGCGCTGAAGGAGATTGCAGCGGCATGACCGCGACATACGACTACATCCGCGAAGGCGCCGAGATCTACCGCCGGTCCTTCGCCATCATTCGCGCCGAGTCGAAGCTCGCCCGCTTCAGCGCGGCGGAGGAACCGGTCGTCGTGCGCATGGTGCACGCCTGTGGCCTGGTGGAACTGGCCGACGACGTGGAGATGTCACCGGACTTCGCGGCCAGCGCACGCGCCGCGCTGCAATCGGGCGCGCCGATCCTGTGTGACTCCAAGATGGTGGCCAACGGCATCACCAAGGCCCGCCTGCCGGCGAACAACCGGATCGTCTGTACCCTCGACGATGCCCGCGTGCCCGAACTCGCCGCTCGCATCGGCAATACGCGCAGCGCCGCCGCGATGGACCTGTGGGCGGATGACCTCGCCGGCAGCGTCGTCGCCATCGGTAACGCGCCGACGTCGCTGTTCCACCTGCTGGAGATGCTCGACGCCGGAGCGCCGAAGCCCGCTGCCGTGATCGGCCTGCCCGTCGGCTTCGTCGGCGCTGCGGAATCAAAAGAGGCGCTGGCCGCCGACAAGCGCGTGCCCTATCTCATCGTGCGGGGCCGCAAGGGCGGCAGCGCCATGGCCGTCGCCGCCGTCAACGCGCTCGCCAGTGCCAAAGAGTGACCGGGTATCGCGAAATGACACCACGCCCCGTCCTCAAAGGCACGCTGTACGGCGTCGGCGTCGGCCCCGGTGATCCGGAGCTGCTGACGTTGCGCGCGCACAAGGTGCTGAACGAGGCCGACGTCATCGCTTATTTCGCGAAGGAAGGCCGGCGCGGCACATCGCGCACGATCGTCGATGACTTGATCGGCGAGGGCCGGAACGAGTTGCCGATGTACTACCCGTTCACCACCGAGCGTCACGTCACCGATCCCGTGTACGTCAAGGAGACGTACGACTTCTATGAATCCTCGTGCGCCACCATCGATACGCATCTGCGTGCGGGCAAGTGCGTCGCCGTGCTCGCCGAGGGGGACCCGTTCTTCTTCGGCTCGTTCATGCACCTGTGGCGCCGTCTCGTGCCGCCGCACACCTGCGAGATCGTTCCAGGCATCACCGGCATGGCGGGCTGCTGGTCGCGTGCCAACGCGCCGATGACCTTCGGCGACGACATCATGACCGTTTTGCCCGCAACGCTGCCGCCGGAAAAACTGGCGTCGCGGCTGGCCGATACGGACGCCGCCGTCGTCATGAAAATCGGCCGTCACCTCGGCAAGGTGCGCAAGGCGCTTGCCGCTGCCGGCCGGCTCGATCAGGCCATCTACGTCGAACGTGGCACGATGAGCGGCGAACGCATCATGCCTCTCGCCGACAAGGCGGACGACGACGCGCCATACTTCTCGATCGTGCTGCTGCCCGGCAACGGGCGGCGGATATGACCGGACGTCTCACCATCGTCGGGCTTGGCCCGGGCAGCGCCGAACTGCTGACGCCGGCGGCGTCCGCAGCGCTCGCCGCCGCCACGGACCTGGTCGGATACGGCCCGTACCTGGACAGGGTTCCCGCAGGTCCCGCTTCGCAACGCCGCCACGCCTCGGACAATCGCGTCGAACTGCAGCGCGCCCAGGAGGCGCTGGCGCTGGCGGCGGCGGGCCAGCGCGTCGCCGTCGTCTCGGGCGGCGATCCCGGCATCTTCGCCATGGCGGCCGCCGTGCTGGAAGCCGTCGAAAGCGGCGAGCCGGCCTGGCGCGCTCTGCCGATCGACGTCGTGCCCGGCATCTCGGCCATGCAGGCCGCGTCCGCTGAGGTCGGCGCCCTGCTGGGTCACGATTTCTGCGCGATCTCGCTGTCCGACAACCTGAAGCCGCGTGCGATCATCGAACGGCGCCTCAAGGCCGCGCTCGACGCGGACTTCGTCATCGCGTTCTACAACCCCGTGTCGAAGGCCCGTCCGGACGGGTTGACCGCGGCCCTGGATCTCGCCCGCACGATCCGGTCGCCGCAGACGCCGGTCGTCTTCGCCCGCGCCGTCAGTCGCCCCGACGAAAGCATTCGCATCGTCACGTTGGCCGAGGCTCAGTCCGGCATGGCCGACATGCAGACGGTGGTCATCATCGGCTCGTCGGCGACGCGGCTGATCGCGAAGGCCGACGGTTCGGCATGGGTGCTGACGCCGCGCAGCTACGAGGTGCCGGCATG
>JAKAXS010000060.1 GCA_021816505.1 Pseudomonadota bacterium | reverse complement strand
GAGCGAAAAGTTAACGCCAGATGCGGCAGCGCGCCTCAGCGAGGTGCACCGCCCATCGAGCCTCGTCGTGCATTTCGCCGAGGATGCCCCTCTGCGCCTCGCCTGCGACCAGCTGCTTGCCCCCTTCTCCGTCGCATATCAGACCTATGGCGAACTCAACGCCGCCCGCTCCAACGCCATCCTCATCTGCCATGCCTTGACGGGCGATCAACACGTCGCGAGCGCCAACCCGATCACGGGCAAGCCCGGCTGGTGGGAAAGCCTCGTCGGCCCGGGCAAGCCGGTCGATACCAACCGCTTCTTCGTGATCTGCCCGAACATCATCGGCGGCTGCATGGGCTCCACCGGTCCCGCGTCGATCAACCCGCGCACCGGCCAGCCGTATGGCCTCGACTTTCCCGTCATCACCGTCAGCGACATGGTGAATGCCCAGGTGCGTCTCATCGATCACCTCGGCATCGACCAGCTGTTCGCCGTCGTCGGCGGCTCGATGGGCGGCATGCAGGTGCTGGAATGGGCGGCGAGCCACTCCGCTCGCGTTCACTGCGCCATTCCCATCGCGACGGCAGCGTATCATTCATCGCAGAACATCGCGTTCCACGAGGTCGGGCGTCAGGCCGTCATGGCCGATCCGGATTGGTGCCGCGGCGCCTACTATGCCGAGGGCAAGGTGCCCCGCAACGGCCTCGCGGTGGCGCGCATGGCCGCGCATATCACCTACCTGTCGGAAAAGGCGCTGCACGACAAGTTCGGCCGCACGCTGCAGGACCGCGCGCGCGTCACGTTCTCCTTCAACGCCGACTTCCAGGTCGAGAGCTATCTGCGCCATCAGGGCTCGACGTTCGTCGACCGCTTCGACGCCAACAGCTATCTCTACATCACGCGCGCGATGGACTACTTCGATCTGTCGGCCGAGCACGGCGGCGTTCTGGCGAACGCCTTCAAGGGAACGCGCACGCGCTTCTGCGTCGTCTCGTTCACGTCCGACTGGCTTTATCCCACGCGTGAAAGCCGGCTCATCGTTCACGCTTTGAACGCGGTCGCTGCCAACGTCTCGTTCGTCGAGATCGAAAGCGACAAGGGCCACGACGCCTTCCTGCTGGACGAGCCGGAATTCTTCGCCACGATACGTGGTTTCATCAACGCCGCCGCCGCCAAGCGCGGCATCGCGCTCGGCTGAGTGGGGTGCCGCAAATGGACAAACCTGTGACGATCCCTGTCAACGAAGCGCCGCGCGCCGACCACCTGCTCATCGCGGATCTGGTCGCCGCAGGCGCACGCGTTCTCGACGTCGGCTGCGGCGACGGTGCGCTGCTGCAACTTCTTTCCGACAGGCGCGGTGTCGACGGCCGCGGGATCGAGCTGTCGCGGGAGCGCGTCAACGCCTGCGTTGCCCGCGGCCTCTCCGTCATCCAGGGCGATGCCGACCGCGACCTGCAGCATTATCCCGACCGGGCGTTCGATTACGCCGTCCTCTCGCTCACGATCCAGGCGACGCGTCAGCCAGAAGCGGTGCTTCGCCACCTGCTGCGCATCGGCCGCCGTGCCATTGTCTCGTTTCCGAATTTCGGCCACTGGCGCATCCGCTCGCAACTGCTGTTCCACGGCCGCATGCCGATCACCGAGAACCTGCCGGAAACGTGGTATGCGAGCCCGAACGCGCACCTGTGCACCATCAAGGACTTCGCCGATCTCGTACGCCACGTGAACGCCGAGGTCGAAGATGCCGTGGCCTTCAACAGCTATGGCCAGCAGCTCCCCATCAAGCGCTCCATCTCGCTACAGAACCTGTTCGGTGAGAAAGCCGTGTTCCTGCTGCGCGATCGCGGCACGTAGCCTATCGCGCCTGCGCTACTTGTTCAGCACCAGGCGCCCGCCGCTCGGCGCCGTCACCAGGTCGCGCAGAGCCTTCGCGCGCACCGGCTTGCCGACCGGAGCCGACGTCTCCTTGCGTGCCTCCATCATGAGCAGCCCGGCGAATGCCGGCGAAATGCGCGAGCCGACGCGTTCCATCGCCACGGCGGATCGCATGAGCAGGCGCCGGTTGAATGGCGGTACATAGAGCGCGCCGTCGCAGTCGATCGGCGTGAACATCGCACCCGTCAGCAGGCGCTCCAGCTGCGACCGGCTGTAAGGGCGCCCCACCCCGAATGGCGTCGTGTCCAGCCGCGCCCACACGCCACGCCGGTTCGGGACGACGATGAGCAGCCGTCCTTCCGGCCCCAGCACGCGCCAGATCTCGCGTAGCATGGCCTCGCTGCGCGCCGCGACCTCCAGGCAGTGCACGACGAGCACCCGGTCGACCGAGTTGTCCGGCAGCGGCAGCCGCTCTTCTTCAACCAGCACCGTGCGCGCGGGCCCCACGCTCGGCCAAATGAGCGCACCCTGGGCCTCGGGCATGAAGGCGCCGACACGGGCCGCCTCGCCGCAGAAGGCGCCGAGATAAGGCGACGCAAACCCCAGGCCGATGACCACGCCGCCAGGCGTCGGACGCCAACGCGCGCGAATGCGATGCCCGACGATCCGTCGAACCATCTGTCCCAGTCCGGATTTATAGAAATCGCGCAAATCCGCGACATCGACATGCATCAGTGAGCGCTCACTTTGGCCCGGTCTTTCCCATTGTCTAGCACGCGCACGTTAAATGCACTCTTGCGTCCCATGATGTTGAATTAACCCTCCGTGGCGGCTAGGGTCGGCTCCCATCTTACACAGCTGAGCCGATGCCGAATCTCGATATCCATCTGTTTGCCTGCCTGAAGGACAATTACGGCGTGTTGATCCGCGACGCGGAGCAGGACGTCACCGCCTCGATCGACGCGCCGGATGCGGCCGCGGTCACGAAGGCGCTGGATGACAAGGGCTGGCGGCTGACGCACATCTTCACGACGCACCATCACAACGATCACACCGGCGGCAATCTGGCGCTGAAAGAACAGACGGGCTGCACCATCGTCGGCCCGCGCGCCGAGGCGTCTCGCATTCCCGGTCTCGATCGTGCGGTGGGCGAGGGAGATGAGGTGCCGTTCGGACAGTTTCCTGTGCAGGTGCTGGAAACGCCCGGGCACACGTTGGGCCACATCAGCTATCACATCCCGCGCGCGGGCGTGGCCTTCGTCGGCGACACGCTGTTTACGCTCGGCTGCGGCCGCGTGTTCGAAGGCAGCTACGAGATGATGTGGTCGTCTCTGAAGAAGCTCATGCGCCTGCCAGCCAAGACCATGATCTACAGCGGCCACGAGTACACGCTCGCCAATGCGAAGTTCGCGATCTCCGTCGATCCCGACAACGTCGCGCTTCAGCGCCGCGTCGCCGAAATCGACGAACTGCGCGCCAAGGGCGCGCCGACGGTGCCAACGCAGCTATCGGCCGAACTCGACACGAACCCCTTCCTGCGCGCACACGCCGCCGGCATCCGCGAGCGGTTGAAGCTCGGTGGCGCGGCCGATTGGAAGGTTTTCGCCGAGTTGCGCGAGCGCAAGAACAAGGCCTGACATGCCGCAACAGCCACTGCTGACGGCCGCAGAGGTCATCGCGCTGCTGCAGCTTCAACCCCATCCCGAAGGTGGCCACTATCGCGAGACGTTTCGCGATTCACCGGTTCCCGGCACGACCCGCGCCGCATCGACCGCGATCTACTTTCTGCTGCGCGAGGGCGAAAGTTCGCATTGGCATCGGGTCGACGCCGTCGAGATCTGGCATTGGCATGCGGGCGCTTCGCTCCAGCTGCAAATCGCGGCGCTGGACAGTCCGCCGTCGATCACCACGCTTGGGCCAGATCTTGCGGCGGGCGAGCGTCCGCAGGCGATCGTCCCCGCCGGTCATTGGCAAAGCGCGAGAAGCCTGGGTGCGTGGACGCTCGTGGGGTGCACCGTCGCGCCGGGCTTCGAGTTCGCAGGTTTTGAACTCGCGCCCAGCGACTTCACGCCGACCCAATAGTCGCGGCCGCTTCGCATCAGTGCGTGTTTTCCACCACAATCTGCTGCGTGCGGCTTCCCCAACGCACTGAATTAGAACATCTTTTCAAATCATCGCTGAACTGCGGACTTCACGTGCTTGTGGCGCTATCGCGACTCGTGAACAAGCTAACGACAAGTTGCAGTGCGGCTAGCGGGGGTTTGCCGATTATGAAGGTCCAGTCTACTGGTCCGACGTTGAGTGTCGTCTTCGTCGACTACGACAACATCTATCTGTCTTTGAAGCGCAAGAACGAAGAAGCCGCGCGCCGGTTTGCGAAGGACGCAGGCGGCTGGCTTCGCGGCATCGAGACCGGCCGGCTCATCACGGCGACGCAGGGTGCAAACCTTGAAGGTCCGCGCCGCATCGTCTTGAACCGCTGCTACGGCAACCCCTCACCGCGCCGCAATCCGTCGGACAATTCCACGGACATGAACTCGTTTCCGTTCGTGCGGCATCACTTCCTGCGCTCCGGCTTCGAGGTCGTGGACTGCCCGCCGCTGACGGCGCAGCTGAAGAACTCCGCCGACATCAAGATGGTGATGGACGTCCTCGACTTCCTCAAGCATCAAACCTACTTCGACGAGTTCGTGCTGTTGTCCGGCGACGCCGACTTCACCCCGGTTCTGCATCGCCTGCGCGCTCATGCGCGCCGCACCGTCGTTTATGCCAACGATCACACGGCGACGCCTTACACCGCCATCAGCGACGGCGAAGTGCGCGAATCCGATCTGATCTCGCTCCTGATGGACGGCCGCGTCGTGACGGGCCAGGATCAGCCGGCTCAGTTGCTCGAACGTGACCAGCCGTCTACCGCGCAGCTGGAGCAGGTCGCCGGCAAGATCATCGCTGAAGTTGCCAGCACCGTTCAGGCGGCGAACCAGCCTGTGCCGTTGGAAGCGCTCGCCGATCGCGCCGTGCGCGCGTTGGGTCATGATCGCACCATCGGCACGAACTGGGCGGGAGCGGGCTCGTTCCGCGATCTGCTGTCGCGTCGTCTCCCGGCGGATCTCAGGCTGAGCGATCAGGCACCGTATTACGTGTTCAGCGCGAGCCGCCAACTCGCATCCGAACCGGCTGCACGCGAGCCCCGTCGCATCGAAGCGCGCGATCCGTTGCGCGGCACCGCTCCGGCCTCGGACGCCCGCCTTGAGCCCGCACGCATGGATGCATCGCGGCTCGATGTCGCGCGGCAGGATCATCGTATGGAAGCGCCGCGCAGGGAGGCCCCGCGCGCGGACGCACCACGTCACGACCTGCGGCCCGAGCCGCGTCAGGACGCAAGGCTGGATACGCGCGCTGACACGCGCCTCGACTATCGCCCGGAAGCGCGTCACGAGCCACGGCTCGACCAGCGCCAGGATCCCCGGCACGATCCGCGTCAGGAACTGCGCCCAGAGCCCCGCCCTGAACTACGCCCAGAATTGCGTCACGAACCTAGGATGGAGCCGCGCAGCGATCTGCGGGCCGAGCCGCCGCGCGCCGCGCCAGCGCGTCCCGCACCGCCCTACAACCCCCCGTCATCGCCGTTCGGCAGTTTCGCGGCCGCGCCGGCACAGCCAACCCAGCCGCCCGCACCACGGATGTCGCACTACGCTCCGCCGGTCGTTGCGGCACCTCCGCCGAATGTAGAGGCCGAGACGACCGCTCAAGTCCTGGCGAAAATCCACCAGGCTTGTCAGGTACCGCCGCTGTCGCCAGCGGAATACCCGGTTCTGTTCCAGGCTATGTCCGACGAGATCACCGTCAACAATCTCAATGGCGGTCAGACCATTCAAAACATCGCGCACCGCGCGATCCAGCAGGGTGCCCAGATCCACGCCGATGACATCCGTTTCGTCCTCGAGGTCGTAAGCGAGCCAGATCCCTGGTTCGAACAGGGCGCTTCGGCGATCTTGCTGGCGAACCGCTTCCGCAACTACGCGATCGCGCAGTGCCGGCGTCAGCAGGTCGACCTGTCGGCGAAGGACATCGAACTGATCGAAATGTGGTTCACCGGCGGCAACTTCACGCCGCCGAAGGAAGCCGCTCCGGCACGTGGCGAGGCGCCGGACGCCTATCGCCGCGCCGCGCCGGGCGGTCCACTTCCGCAGCAGCAAGCCTACGGTCAGGCGCCGCCGACCCGCCAGGTGCCGCCGAAGCAGGACCGCTCTGATCGCTGGTGGCATGAAACCGGTCAAGCACCGGGCGATCCTCAGGACGACCGCGACGCGGACGATCTTCCGCGCATCGTCCGCCCGCGCGCGCGGGGTTGATGCAGTTCCGAAAAAAAACGCGGCGGAGAACAATCTCCGCCGCGTTATCTTTGTACGTGGTTCGCTTGGTGGCCTAGGCCGACAGCCGCTGGTGTTCGCGCCGGCGAACCAATGTCGCCACGTTCGACCAAGACCGCGCGCGGTCCCGCCTGCCGCTGATCCCGTGATAGCTGGCAAAGAAATCTGCCACCGAAGCAGCATGCGTCCCGTGGCGGCCTTCCAGCACTTCCACCATGGACTGTGTGTCCCACGCCGTCGCCGGCGTTACGTCTTGCTGTTCTGTGAAAATACTCATCGTAGTAGGTCCCTGAGCACTAAGTGCTCTCCCCACTGCAAGGCGACGGCCAGTTTGGATTGGTTCGAACTGACGCAATGGTGCGCCGGCAGCCGCGCTATCAGGAGCGGACGGTAACCGTTAACGGCCCGTGGGCTTCTCGCCTGTCCAAAGATGAAACGCCTACTGGGCTTTCGTGCCTTGTGCCGAAGATGTCGACGCCTGCACCGGCTTGGACGGTTTGGCCACGTCAGCCTTTTTATCCGCCTCGGCCTTCTCCGCTGCAGCCTTACGTTTCGCCTTGGCCTTCGCGCGCCGCGATGCGACCGCCCGAGGCTTGATCGTGCCGCATTCGAACGACAGCACCGTTTGTCGCACGCTTACGACACCCTTGGCGTCCGCGGCCATGGGCAAGTCATCCACCGTCTGGGGCGTGAACAGCGCTGCCTTCCAGGCGTGCGCGGCAAACCCGTACTCGAGTAAATTCGCTGCGCGGATCGTTCTCTCGCGGCTGGTTGGCGAGCCGAGCACGATCGCCATCAGCCGTCGCCCGTCGCGCGTCGCACTGGCGATGACGTTGAAGCCGCTGTCGCAGATGAAGCCCGTTTTCAGCCCATCCGCACCCTCGAACGTGCGCAGCAGGCTGTTGTGGGAGCCGAGCCGAATTTTGCCGAGACGCATTTCCGACATCGTCCAGAACTTCGCGTGCTCGGGATAGTCCTTCACGACGGCGCGGGCGAGCTTCGCCAGGTCGCGGGCGGTGGTCACCTGGTCGGGTGCCGGAAGCCCATTGGGATTTACGAACTTCGTGCGGGTCATGCCCAGACGCTGCGCCGTCTCGTTCATGCGCTGAACGAACACCTCTTCGCTGCCGCCCGTGGCTTCCGCCAGCATCACGGCCACGTCGTTCGCCGATTTGACGATCAGCGCCTCGAGTCCCTTCTCAACGGTCAGCTCACCGCCGACGGGCAGGCCCACCTTGCTCGGCTGCTGCAGAAACGCCTTTTCGCTGCAGGTGATCTTGTCATCGAGCTTCAGCTTGCCATTCTTGATCGCCTCGAACACGACATAGGCCGTCATCACCTTGGTGACGGATGCGGGATGCCACTGGTTGTCGGCGTCTTCGGCGTAAAGCACCTTGCCGTCATTCGCGTCGAACAGCAGCGTCGGTGCTGCCACGGCAGGCGAGACCACTGCCAATGATGCCAATGAGCCGGAGAAAAGGGCCGCAGCCGCCAGCCAAACGCGCATGATCGCTCCAGACATTCCAGAAGCCGCCAAATTTGATAGAGGCCGTTACCATACCCCGAATTTTGGCAGCAATCCGCTATGTGCCGATTTGCCCGCCAAGTGTGGGCGATCTGCCTCAGAACAGGGCGGCCGGTCGGATAAACTAGGCCTCACGAACGATGTAGTGGAACACTTTCGAGATGATCTGCCATCTCCCGTCGATGTCGATCAAGGTTAGCAGATCGGTGAAGTGCTTTTCGGCAATCGCGCATTCCACGCGGGCGAAGGCCGTCACCGGCCCCGCCATCTCGATCGAGACGATGCGGTCGAAGCGCTTCTCGTTCCGGCTCGCCGGCGATGGCCGCGCGTCAACCACCGGAAAGTACTCGTCCATCGTGCGATAGAGCAGCGTGCCGTCCGTCACCGAAACGTACTGCGCCTTGGGATGCATCACGCGCTTCAGACGCTGCGTATCGCTGTGATAAAGCCCGTCGAAATAGGTGCCGAGGGTCTCGACGATCTCAGCGTTGGCGTCACGATTTTGCATGATGGGCCCTGCCACGCTCGGCCGGCGAAGATCAGGTCGCCTCAGCTACGATTTGATTGGTGCGGGTGGTCGGAGTTGAACCGACACTCCTTTCGGAACCGGATTTTGAGTCCGGCGCGTCTACCAATTCCACCACACCCGCATTGCTCGGCGATGTTTGTAGGAGCATCTCATCCCGTGGCCGGACGAGAGCGAAAGCCGAATATCGCCAGAGAGCGGCGCACTATAGCGACGGGGCCCGTGGCGTCAACGAGGGACGATGTGCCGACGAGCAGCTTGGGCTTGCCGTGTCGAACCCGACGGTCGCTTGTTCGACAACGCCTCTCGCAAGTTGAGGTTCGATCCGACAACGTCGATCAGTCGAATTCACAATAACCCTTCATAAACTTGCGGATGTTCAACATCACATGCTAACCGATTTTTGGGGCTGGCGAAGTTCACTATATTCGAGCGGCCGTTGCCGGTCCTCCGCTTCTTCTTCCTCGCTATGAGATATGAACGAAATGGATATCAAGTATCTTCGCCTGCATACATTTCAACACTTCTTGCGCGGTTTCTCCGCGACGCATCGGACGCAGCGAATGCAGGTGCTGGTCGATGAAATGAATATCAAAAGCGGAATGACAGTGTTGGATCTCGGCGGGCAGCCCGAGATCTGGGATTCAGTTCCCGCCAAGTTGAATATCACGATCCTCAATCTGCCTGGTATCGCCAGAGCGGAGCGACCGAGCCACCATAACATTACCTATGTCATTGGCGATGCGTGCGACGTCACCGGGCTCGATGGGCAGCGTTTCGACTTCATCTTTTCCAACAGCGTGATCGAACACGTTGGTGACGCCAGCAAGCGGGCTGCATTCGCTGAGCAAGTGAAGAAGTTCAGGATCCCGTATTGGGTTCAAACGCCGTCGATTTATTTTCCGATCGAAGCACACAACGGCATGCCGTTTTGGTGGTTCTATCCACCCGCGCTACGTCGGCGCATAGTTGCTGGCTGGAAGAAAAAATTGCCCGATTGGACGGAAATGGTGGAAACAACGGACATTGTCATGAAGTCCGAGCTTCGCACGCTTTTTCCGTCCGCGAAGATCCTCACGGAGCGCGTAATGGGCTTCCCAAAATCATACGTTGTCGTCGGCAAATAATGGTCGCGCGCGCGTAGGACGAACCAACTGCGGAATGCAGCATCACTTCCACGAGTAAGTGGTGCGTCCTGATCCGTGGTGATGCTCGGTCACTTCGACGCGTTCGCCGACCGCGGGCGCCGACGACTTCAGCACCAGAACGTGCGCCTCGCGTCCGTCGTCGAGGCGAACGTCGACAGCCAGACCATTCTGGACACCCTGATTGTTCGTGCCGTTGTAGGGGCCAACCTTCTCGATCACGCCTGCGATGCGCCGATCGTCGACGGTCGCATCGAGGCCCGACAGATATAGTCCCGTGCCCATCAGTACGGCCAGGCCGAAGCCGGCGGCCGCCCACTTCACCTTCCGCATGAACAACAGGCGGTCGAGCTTGCTCTTGGTTTCCGTGCGCATGGCGGTCGCTCTCTAAGAGGGTCCGGTCTCCCGCGCTGCCGCTTGACTAGCGGCTGCCCACGGCGGGGCCGTAACGGTGCAGGTCCATCCCATAGATCTGGAGCCACCGGCGCGCCTCGTCCATGTCCGGCATGGTACGGCGCACGAGCGCCCAGAACTTCGGGCCGTGGTTCATCTCGGCGAGATGAGCCACTTCGTGCGCGGCCACATAATCCAGAATGTGCCGCGGCGCAAGGATCAGCCGCCACGAGAACGAGAGCGCACCCGTGGTCGAGCACGAACCCCAGCGGCTCGTCTGATCGCGAACCGTGATGCGCGACGCCTTCACGCCGAGGCGCTTGCTGTGCCACGCCACGCGCTCGTCCAGATCCTGACGCGCTTCCTTGACCAGCCAATCGCCCAGCCGTCGTGGAGCATGATCGGCTTCGCCCGCCACCGCCAGCTGCGCGAAAGGCGTCATCGGCGTCCGCTGCACCACGCCGCTGCCGCGACGTTGCCGGCCGCCGAAGACGAGGCGATGCGTTTCGCCGCGCAACGGCATGAAGGCGCCGTCATGAAACGGCACGGGTGCCGGCAGGCTGTCCAGGCGCTCGCGCACCCACGCCATGTTGCGATGAAGAAAGCTGCCCGCTTCGTCCAGGTCGCACTGCACGGGCAGCGTCACGATCACCGCGCGGCGCGTACGGCTGACGCGCAGCGTCAGACGGCGCGCTCCGGGATGGCGGCGAACTTCGATGGGAGCGTTGAGCTCATGCAGTGAGTGATCTTGGATGGCCTTCGCTGTCGCTGGCTTGCGCGGCATGGACTTCCTCGGTTTCGCGTGTGGCACGCGATGCAAAGACGAGATCCTCAGACCGACGGCATCATCTCCCGCACGGCTAAGATC
>JAKAXS010000576.1 GCA_021816505.1 Pseudomonadota bacterium | reverse complement strand
GATTCTGGCCTTGAAGCGCTTGATGACTTTTCCATCCTGCATCCAGACGCGCGACTGAACGTATGTGCCGACATTGATGCCCACGACCTCCGGCCCTTGCGGCCCGTCGGTGAGAAGGGGCGATCCGGACGAGGCGCCGCCCGTGTCGCACGTATGCAGAACCAGGTGGTTCGCCTCCGTGAAGTCGCGCGCGATGTTGTCCCACGGCGCGTTCTCGAAATCGCGGCGCACCTCGCAGGCAGGACCGTACGCCAGCTTCCAGTTCGCGAAATCCCGGTGGTAAGCGACCTGATAGACGCGCTGCAATTTGGCGAGTGCCGTCAACTCCTCCGGAGAGCGGCGCGTGAGCCGAAGGACGCCCCTGTTGCAGACCGGCTTGGAGAGCTTCAGCAAGGCCCAGTCGCGGCTGGCATCGATCGGTGGCCGCGTGTTGATGCGCATGGCGCCCGACAGGACGTTCTGCGCGCCGCCGCCGCCCGCCGTGCCGGCGATGCCGGAGACGGCCTCAGGCTTCACCCCGCGCAGCCGGAACTGGAAGCCGCTCAGCGACGGCGGTTTCTCATCGCTGGTGCGGAATACACAGTGTCCGGCCGTGGCCACCACGCGTTCGCCGACACAGAATGCCGTGCAGACGGACCGCGTGCGCCGGTCGTAAAGCAGCCCGATCTTTTCCTCGATCGGTTTCAGCTTCGACGGCAGCGTGACGCGCTGGTCCTTGCCGAAGACGGCGACGGGTATCGCCAGCCCGTGGGTCGCCGACGAGACTGCGGACGGCCGCGGTTCAGCCAGGGCCGGCGTGGCGGCGCAAATGCCGGAAAGCACAAGCAAAACCATTGCTGCGCATGCCAGCCAAGCCGGGCGCCGGATCATTGAATTTCCCTCAGCGAGCGTCGTCGTCGAAGCAATATTACCAACTGTTAAGGCAGCCGAAAGGCGCCTGTAAGGCCCCATTTTGTAAAGCGGAATACGAAATGACTTGTGACGATCCCCAATGGAGGTTTGAGAATGCTTGAGTGGCCCCAATCGCGCGCTGGTGAAAGCGACGCTGGCGAGCTGAAGCGTGGCGGTGCGCGCCGGTCCGGCGCCAAGGCGTTGCTGGCCGCGGGCCTGCTCGCAGCCGCATCCGCGCCGATGGTCATCCCCGCGTTCGCCCAGTTGAAGCCCGACGCGCCGAGCGTCGAGACGCCGTTCGGCCGCGCGCCGATCACGTTTGCCGATATCATCGCCAAGGTGAAGCCGTCCGTCGTGTCCATCTCGGTGGTCGGCGGCAAGAAGAACGCGATGGGTCCGGGCGGCCAGCCGTTCCAGATGCCCGATCTGCCGGATGATCTGCCGCCGCAGCTAAAGGAGTTCTTCAAGAACTTTAAGGGCATGCCCGGCCAGGGCGGTCCTCAGCAGCAACGTCCGACGCAGGCACAGGGTTCTGGCTTCGTCATCTCGAACGACGGCTACGTCGTCACGAACAATCACGTGATCGACGGCGCCAGCAAGATCCAGGTGAGCTTCGACGACCAGGAGAAGATCGACGCCGATCTGGTCGGCACCGATCCGCGGACCGACCTTGCGCTATTGAAGATCAAGGGCAGCAAGACCGATTACCCGCACGTCAATTTCGCCAAGGGCGAACCGCGCGTGGGCGACTGGGCGCTGGCCGTCGGCAATCCGTTCGGCCTCGGCGGCACGGTGACGGCCGGCATCGTCTCCGCGCTGGCGCGTGACATCGGCTCGGGCCCATACGACTACATGCAGATCGACGCAGCCGTGAACCGCGGCAACTCGGGCGGCCCCACGTTCAACCTCGAAGGCGAAGTCGTCGGCATCAACACCGCGATCTTCTCGCCGTCGGGCGGCAACGTCGGCATCGCCTTCGCTGTGCCGGCCCGCACGGCGACCAGCGTGATCGAAGCGCTGAAGACCAAGGGCACCGTTGCCCGCGGCTGGCTCGGCGTGAAGATCCAGAACATGGACGAGGACGCGGCTTCCAGCCTCGGCCTCACGGACGCCAAGGGTGCGCTCGTCGGCGAAGTGCTGCCGAACAGCCCAGCCGGTGCAGCCGGCATCAAGCGGCAGGACGTGATCGTTTCCGTCAACGGCGAGAAGATCGGCAACAGCCGCGAGCTGTCGCTGAAGATCGCCGAACTGGATCCGAACACCTCGGTGGACGTCAAGTTCTGGCGTAACGGCAAGGAAGACAGCTTGAAGGTCAAGCTCGGCACCTTCCCGAAGTCGGAAGACGAAGTCGCCAACCTGAAGCCGGGTGATCAGGACGAAACGCCTGCAGGCAACAAGGAGATCGAACTCCTCGGCCTGAAGCTGTCGTCGGAACGCGGCGGTGCCAGCGACGGTGTCGCGATTGCCGAAGTCGACGATGACAGCAACGCTGCCCAGAAAGGCCTGAAGCCGGGCGACGTCATCCTCGAAGTCAACGGCGAGGCCGTGTCCTCGCCGACCCAGGTGCAGGATCTCGTGAAGAAGGTGAAGGAGCAGGGCCGTACGGCGGTGATGCTCTACATCCAGTCTGGCGAGCAGAAGGTACAACTCGCCGTGCCGTTCACCAAGAAGGGTTAAGCTCCTCCCAAAGCACTTGCTCCTCGAGGCGGTTCACCCTTGAACAGGTGGCCGCCTCGACCTTTATCTCGGGCCATGCACAATAGCCTCGCAATC
>JAKAXS010000575.1 GCA_021816505.1 Pseudomonadota bacterium | reverse complement strand
TCCGATCTGCGGCCAAGCTCGCAAACGAGCCGCAGGCGACCGCGACCGTGGCCTACATCATCCGCGCCGTGACGCCGGGCAAGTTCGTGCACCCTGCCGCGACGGTCGAGGACATGTACCGCCCCGAACGCCACGCCCGCACGGCGTCCGGCACCTTGACGGTCAAGGAGTAAGCCGTGGCCCGCGTGTGGCATCATCTTTCAGAACAGGCTCGCCGCCTGACTTCGCGCCGCCCGAATCCCCCTCCCCCTCGCGGGGAGGGGCTTTGGCGGCGCGCGAGAGCGCCACTGCGATATGGCGTTGTCGTGTGCGTTGCTTTCGGGCTCTTGGCGGCGGGCAGCTACGGCGCATTGCGCCTGGCCATGGAGCAAATGGGTCCGCCCGATTTGCCTCAAGCGTCTGAACTTTCCACCGTCGTGCTGGATCGGCACGGCAAGCTTCTACGCGCGTACACTACGCCGGATGGCCGCTGGCGCATGCCGGTCGATGTCGACGACGTCGATCCGCGCTATCTCGCCATGCTGATGGCGTTCGAGGATCAACGCTACTACGAGCATCCGGGCTTCGAGCTGCGCGCGTTCGTGCGTGCCGCGGTGACGGCAGTAACGCATGGCCGTCTCGTGTCCGGCGGCTCGACGCTGACGATGCAGGTTGCCCGCCTGCTCGACGGCCGCCATGAACGCACGCCGCAAGGCAAGCTGCGGCAGGTCGTGCGCGCCCTGCAGCTTGAAGAGCGCTACGACAAGCAGGAAATACTGCGGCTGTACCTGCGTCTGGCTCCGTTCGGCGGCAACATCGAAGGCACGCGCGCGGCATCGCTCGCCTACTTCGGAAAGGAGCCCCGCCGGCTTTCCATCGGCGAGGCAGCACTGCTCGTTGCGCTGCCGCAGTCGCCTGAAGTGCGCCGTCCCGATCGCGGCGCGAAGTATGCGCTGATCGCGCGCAACCGCGTTCTCGATCGCGCCGCGGAAGTCGGCGTGATCAGCAAGGCCGAGGCCGATCGCGCGAAAAGCGAGCGCGTGCCCACGGCCCGCCGTGCGTTCCCGAAACTTGCGCCGCATCTCTCCGACAGCGAAGTCGCCAAGTTTCCCGACCGGCATATCCAGCAGTTGACGCTCGACGCCGGCATTCAAAGCGCGCTTGAAACACTGGCGGAGGAACAGGCCCGCACGCTGGGCCCGAAGCTCTCCGCTGCAATCCTCGCCGCAGATCATACGACCGGCGAGGTGCTCGCTTATGTGGGATCGGCGGGATATCTCGATCGCACGCGCTTCGGCGCCGTCGACATGGTTCAAGCGGTCCGCTCGCCCGGCTCCACGCTGAAGCCCATCATATATGGCCTCGCGTTCGAGTCGGGCCTGGCGCATCCGGAAACCTTCATCGAGGACAAGCGCGCGCGCTTCGGCAGCTATAGCCCGGAGAACTTCGACGAGGATTTTCACGGCACCGTCACCGTGCGCGAGGCGCTGGGTAATTCGCTCAACGTGCCCGCTGTGAAGGTGCTGGCTGCAGTCGGTCCCAACCGCCTCGTCTCGCGATTGAAGCGCGCGGGGCTCGATCCCCAGATGCTGCCCTTGACGCAACCGACGCTCGCGATCGCCCTCGGCGGCGTAGGTACGACGTTGCAGGATCTGACGTCGCTCTATGCCGGCATGGCGCGCGGCGGCGAGGCGATCAAGCTGACGTGGCGGCCCGACGAGGTTTCGCCTGCCGAAGGCTCCGGCCTGCGTGCAGCCGCCTCCGCGAAGCGCCGCGTGCTTTCGCCGGTTGCGGCCTGGTATGTCACCGACATCCTGAAGGATGCGCCGCCTCCGGCGAACTTCCGCCGCGGCTCGATCGCCTACAAGACCGGCACGTCGTATGGTTACCGCGATGCCTGGGCGATCGGCTATGATGGCAAGTACACGATCGCGGTGTGGATCGGCCGTCCCGACGGTGTGTCGACGCCCGGGCTTATGGGCCGCCTCGCCGCTGCGCCAATTCTGTTCGATGCCTTCACGCGCATCAGCGAACATCGCGCGGCCTTCGCGCCGGCGCCGCCCGGCGTGCTTAAAGTCAGCGGTGCGGAACTGCCGCCGCCGTTGAAGCGCTTCCGCGAAGGACCTGATGAGATCGCCGCTGCGGGGCCATTCCTCGAGCCGCCGGTGCTGATTTCTTTCCCGCCTGATCGCGCGGAGCTTGAGCGTCAAGGCGACGAGACCGACCCCGTGGTCTTCAAGGCCGAGGGCGGTGCATTGCCGCTCACGTGGCTGGTTGACGGCAAGCCGATATCGTCCAGCCCACACCGCCGGGAGGTCGTCTGGCAGCCGGATGCGCTGGGCTTCGTTAAACTCTCCGTAGTCGACGCGAAGGGCCGCGTCGATCGCGTGACCGTTCGCCTCAAGCAGGAGTGAGCAAACGGGTGGCACCGCCTGCCGCCCCAGGCTAGTCTCCGCCCCGCCGCACACCTTGGTGCGTGCACGGGATGCGACGGAACACGCTTATATGCAAGACATGCAAGGATTGGTGCGGTACGGCTCGCCTCTAACCGGCCTGCTGATCCTGCTTGTGCTGTATCTTCTGTACGGCGGTTCGCCCGACACGCAGCCGACCGAGCCACCGCCCGCTTCGCCCTTGCCGGCGCTGTCCGCCAAGATCGGCGAAACGTCGGTATCGGGCATCTCAT
>JAKAXS010000059.1 GCA_021816505.1 Pseudomonadota bacterium | reverse complement strand
AAGGCCGGCGCCGTTGACGATGCAGCCGATGTCGCCATCGAGGCCGACATACGAAAGGCCACGGTCGTTGGCGTAGGTCTCGCGCGGGTCTTCCTGGCTCTTGTCACGCAGCTCGGCGATGTGCGGGCGGCGGAACAAGGCGTTTTCGTCGAAGCTCATCTTCGCGTCGAGGCAGACGACATTCTTCTGCTTCGTGATGACGAGCGGATTGATTTCCACCATCGTCGCGTCGAGATCACGGAACGCGCGATAGCAGCCCAGGATGCAGCGCTCGAACTTCGAGACCAGATCCGGCTCGACACCGAGACCGAACGTCACTTCGCGGGCCTGGAAAGCCTGCATGCCGACGGCCGGGTCAACCGAGACGCGAATGATCGTGTCCGGCTGGCTGTGCGAGATCTCTTCGATGTCCATGCCGCCGGCCGCCGAGGCGACGACGACGATGCGTTCGGCGGCGCGGTCCATCACGAAGGAGAGATAGAATTCCTTGTCGATCTCCGTGCCTTCTTCGATGTAGATGCGCGAAACGAGCTTGCCAGCGGGGCCGGTCTGCGTCGTCACGAGACGGCGGCCGAGCATGTCTTCGGCAGCCTTCTCGATCTCGACATCGTTCTTGCAGATCTTGACGCCGCCGGCCTTGCCGCGTGCGCCGGAGTGGATCTGAGCCTTCACGGCCCACACCGAACCACCGAGTTCGGTGGCGCGGTAGGCGGCCTGTTCGGGGCTGTAGGCCAGGCCGCCGCGCGGCACGGGCACACCGAACTTGGAGAGCAGTTCCTTCGCTTGGTACTCGTGGATATCCATGGGGGACTCCTTGGGGGTTTCCTGCCGGTCTGATCGATTACTTCTTGCGCTGGTTGATTATTGCGTTCGTCGCGAGGAGGTTCTTCGCCATCTTCTCGGACGCTGCGTCGATCATCTTGCCGTCGAGCGAGGCGGCACCCTTGCCCTGCGCTTCAGCTTCCTTGAGCGCTTCGAGAATGCGCTCGGCCTTCTTCACTTCTGCTTCCGTCGGCGAGAACACCGCGTTCGCCAATTCGATCTGCGAGGGATGGATCGCCCACTTGCCTTCGATGCCCAGCGCGGCAGCGCGCTTCGCACCGGCCGTGTAGCCATCCGGATCCGAGAAATCGCCGAACGGGCCGTCGATCGGGCGCAGGCCGTAGGCGCGGCAGGCAACCGTCATGCGCGACAGAGCGAAATGCCACTGGTCGCCGGGATAGTCGGGGTTCAGGCCGCCGATGACGACGGTGCGTGCCTTGTTGAAGGCGGCATAGTCGGCAACGCCGAAATGCATCGCTTCCAAGCGGCTCGGTGCGGCAGCGATCGCTTCGACGTTGGCCATGCCGAGCGGCGTCTCGATCAGCGCTTCCATGCCGATCTGGTGCTTGATGCCCTTCGCGACTTCGATCTGGCTGACGAAGCTCTCGATCGCATAGACGTCAGCCGGCACGCCGACCTTCGGGATCAGGATGGTGTCGAGCTTCGAACCGGCCTGCTCAACGATGTCGACGACGTCGCGGCAGCAGTAGTGCGTGTCGAGGCCGTTGATGCGGACCGACATGGTCTTGCCGGCGCCCTTCCAGTCGATGTCGTTCAGCGCCTGGATGATGTTCTTGCGCGCCTGCTCCTTGTCCGGCGGCGCCACTGCGTCTTCGCAGTCGAGGAAGATGTAGTCGGCGGCGCTCGTCAGCGCCTTGTCGATCATCGTCGGGTTGGAGCCGGGAACGGCGAGTTCGCTGCGCTGCAGGCGCTGCTTGCGAAGCGGGAAAAGGCTGTAGCTCATAATGACGTTTCCTTGATGATTGTTCTTCTGAAGATGTGCACAGCTCGCACACGGCAGCGCACGGCTGCCTCGCGGAGCACGAAGCGAGAAGGCAGCGCTCCGTTAAGAGCACCGCCTTGCTAATTAAGCAGCTTTGGCCTTCGGCGCGTCGACGCCCGTTGCCGAGCGCGTCGCCGTCTTGCGGAAGTACTCCGCAGCAGCGCCCGTGCCCGAGCCTGCTTTGATGTTCACGCCGCTATCGAGCAGCGCCATTTCGACGTTGAACAGAACGCCGCCGATCATGCCTTCATCGAGCGCACCGAGGTGGCCGATGCGGAAGACCTTGCCGGCGACCTTGTTCAGGCCGGTTCCCAGCGACGTGTTGTAACGGTAGTAGGCCGTCTTCAGCACGATGTTGGCGTCGATGCCATCCGGCGTCAGGATCGCCGAGACCGTGTCGGAGTGCCACTTGGCTTCCTTCGCGCACAGCTTCAGGCCCCATGCGTCGACGGCAGCGCGAACGGCAGCGCCCATGCGGTGATGACGCGCGAACACGTTCTCCAGCCCTTCGGCGGCGATCAGGTCCAGCGAAGCGCGCAGGCCGCGCAGCAGCTGGGTGGCCGGCGTGTAGGGGAAGAAGCCCAGGTCGTTCGTCTTGATCATGTCTTCCCACGACAGGAAGCAGCGGTTCATGCGGCCGTTCGTCGACTTGTTGACGTCCAGCGCCTTCTGGCTGACGGCGAGAATGCCGAGGCCCGTCGGAAGCATGAAGCCCTTCTGCGAACCGGAGACGCAGCAGTCCACGCCCCACTCGCCCATGCGCATGTCGAGCGAGCCGACCGACGAAACGCCGTCGACGAAGAGCAGTGCGGGATGCTTGGCGGCGTCGAGCGCCTTGCGCACGCCGGCGATGTCGGACGTCACGCCCGTTGCCGTTTCGTTGTGCGTGGCGAACACGGCCTTGATTTCGTGGTTCTTATCCTTGGCGAGGATGTCGGCATACTTCTCGAGCGGAACGCCGGTACCCCATTCTTCGTCGCAAAGCTCGACCTTGAGGCCGAGGCGCTCGGCCATGTCAACCCACAGCAGCGAGAACTGGCCGAAACGGCTCATCAGAACCTTGTCGCCGACAGCCAGCGTGTTGGTGATGGCCGACTCCCAGGCGCCCGTGCCGGACGAGGGATAGATGAAGACGCGGCCGTCCTTCATTTTGAAGACCTTCTTCAGGTCTTCGAAGATCGGCAGAGTGAACTTCGGAAATTCGGGGCTGCGCATGTCTTCCATGGGGATGTTCATCGCCTGGCGCACCGGCTCAGGGATGTTCGTCGGACCAGGAATAAAGAGATGCGGCTGCACGATGTTCATGGGGTCGGCTCCTCCGGTTCAGATTACGTCTTGTTCTTATGTCTTCGACTTTCGCACTATGCGGCGGCTGTGTCAGCCTTCGTCCGCATGCACGACGATCGAGAAATTCGGGAGCTTGCCTGCAGGTCGTCGACGCGTGTGCAGGCATGCGATTAACCTGCCGCTAAACACATCAATTCCGCACCCGCCACAACACCCGTGCGGTCAGGTCGGACTCTCTCTTGGGTAGGTTGGCGCCTACCCGATCCTGCGCATACTGACGCAGTTGATCAAAGGCGACATTTCTGATGGAGGATCAGACGGATTTCGACATGTAGAGCGCCACCGCCATCGCGCGGTTGTTGACGCCCAGTTTGTCGTACAGGTTCTTCAGGTGATACTTCACCGTATTGCGCGAGATGCCGATGCGCGCGGCAATCTGCAGGTTCGACCATCCGTTCGCCAGCGCGCCGAGAAGCTCGCGCTCCCGCGCCGTCAGCATGTCCAGCGGATCCTGGTTGAGCGTCTCGATATCGACGAATGGGAAGCAGAGCCGCCCGCGCGACACCGCGGCGATCGTCTCGATCAGCGCCTCCGGCTCGTCACTCTTGGAAATGAAGCCCCACGCCCCTGCACGAATGGCCGGCTTCAACACGTCGCCCGCCGCCTCGCCGGTATAGATGACGATGCGGGTCGGCGCCTGGCGGCGCTTGATCGTCGCCAGCACATCGCCGCCGCTCATGTCGGTCAGCGACCAGCCGATGACGCCGATATCCACCGGCCGCTGCGCAATGGCGTCGATGAACTCTTTTCCCGTCGCCACGGTGCCCAGCACGTCGAAGCGTCCGTCGCGGGATATGATCTCCATCAGTCCGGAACGCATGATCGGATTCTTGTCGGCGACCAGAACACGCGGCCTCTGGCCTGCGGCCTGCACCGAAAGCTTCTCGCGCGAGCCGGTCATCGAAACGTTGCCCATGGCGCCCATAGTCGACTGTCAGAACCCCACCAAACTAGCAGATCGCACCCTACAACAGCCCAGAGACTCTAGAAAATTCTTAAGCCTGGGCACTGAACGGGTTCTATCCGCCGTTCAGCCTTCCTGCCGCATGCGCTGCCGTTGCAGACGCATCTCTTTGTCGTAGACCGTCTCGCCGCCAGGAATGCGCATGTCGCTCACGAGCTCCAACGCATCGCGGCCTGGCACCGGCGTGATGGACGCGACGATCAGGGTCGCCGCAAGCGCGGCCGGCAGCCCAAAGACACCGGCCAGCGCGCTGTCGAGTGGTATCCACTGCGCCTCGCAGGCGAGCATGGCCAGCGCCGCCACTGAGAACCCCGTGACCAGGCCGGCAAGCGCACCGTAGGCGTTGGCGCGCTTCCACCAGATGGCGAGCACCAGCACCGGGAATATGGACGACGCCGACAGCACCAGCGCCCAGATGAAAAGCCGCAGCGGATCGGTGGGAGCTAGGATCGCGAACGCGCCGCCCAGCGCCGCCACCAGCGCCAACGTCACCCGTCCGGTTGAAATGCGAACCGTGTCGGGCGCCGCCGTAGGCGACAAACCGTCGACCACGTCCTCGGCGATGACATTGCCCAACGCCACGATCGATGCACCGGCACCCGCAACGGCGGCCCCGACAAGTCCGGCGAGCACCACATGCAGCATCACGCCCGGCATGCCGCCGGCCAGCGGCAGCCCCAGAATGACGCCGTCGCGGATAAACGAAAAGTTGGACACTTCGAACGCACCGGCACCGGCATCGATCTGTGCCAGGTCGCTACCTGCGAGATCCTGAAGCCAGCCGGGTATTTGCGCCGGTCCCGCCGCTGTGACGATGTCGAACAGATACTCGCGCATGAAGACGGCGATCGACGCCAACGTGATGATGATGACACCGGTCAGCACAGTCGCCCAGCCGACGGCCTTGCGCGTTTCGAACACGCTCGGTGTCGCGATCAGTCTCGGAAGCAGCCAGGGCGCCGCCGCGATGCCGGCCATCGTCGTCATGACCACGATCGGGAAAGCGAGCGCACCCACCGACCCGTTCGGCATCGCGAAACGCTTCGTCACGGGGTGCAACCCTTCACCCGCAAGCGCGAACGTCAACAGGTCGACCGTACTGCGCGACATTTCGAGCGCGGACTCGCTGCGTCCCAACGCGCGCAATACCGGCCCATGGCTGAGCTGCGGAACGGGCATGTTCGTCAGGAACACGGCCACGATCGCCACCGGCACCAATAGCGTCAGCAGAGCGGCGATGGCCGCTCCGGTGCTGGACCACGTAAGCGAACGCACGCCGCCGGCTATGAGCATGCCGATCAGGACCAGAACCAACGCCACGGCCATGATCTCGACGTTGGCTCCCGACAGGAACGACGCCGCGAACGCCCCGGCCCGGATTTCCGCCGCCAAAATCAGAACCAGCGGTACCGCAATGACGGCGGCGGACACGAGGCGAACCAACCGGCTGTCGAACCGCCGCGCGAAGAAACTCGGCAGCGTGAACGCGCCGACCTTGCGCAGAAACGGGGCGACGAGCACCGCGATCATGACGAACCCGCCGACGATGCCGATCGCGATGCAAAGCGCATCGAACCCGGAAAAGAAGATCGCGCCCGTCAGCGCCATGAAGCCCGTCGCGCCGAACGCGCTGACCGCCAGTCCCAGCCCGGTGTAGAATGCGGGCACGCGCCGTCCCGCTGCGAAATAATCGATCGGCTCGCGCGTGAAGCCCGCGACGCCGATAGCGGTGTAAAGCGCCAGGGGGCCGAGCAGCATCAGGAGGCCGAGCGTGCTGTCGTCGGCGCCGAGCTGCTCCAGGATCGTCAGCACCATCGTGAGCGCGACGATGAAACTGGTGAAGATGCCGAAATAGATGCCGAGCCGCGGATTGATGATCCGCGTTCGCGCCGAGCCGGTCAGCGCCATGTCAATGCGCTCCCTTCCGAGACCAAGAGAGACCCGCCCTTACAGATCTTCATGTGCGCCATGCCAGTGATCGACCGCGTCCTGCCGGTTGACATATCCGGCGACCGTGATGACGGCGATCAGCACGATACCGTGCAGCACCAGCAGATAGCCGAGCGGAAAACCAAGGAATTTGCTGGAATTGAGCTTGTCCGCGTAGATCGGCAGCACCAGCACCACGAACAGAAACGGCACCAGACTGGCGATCATCTGCCACTTGGTGTGGTACCAGTAGATCTTGCGTTCCTTGCGCTCAATCATGCCTAACGTCCCTGCGAACCGATCCCAGCTGAGCGTAGTGCCGCGCCGATGTGGTTGAACAGCGGCAACATTGACCTTTTCCCAAACACGCTATGGACGGGCACGCTTAACCCCCGCACAACATTCAAGATAAGTGCTTGACCGCCCCGGCGACTTCGTCGTGGGCTGTGCATCTTCCTTTTCGCGAATCCACGAGGTGATCAATGTTGAAGGTTCTAAACGAGTTCAAGGACTTTGCCATGCGTGGCAATGTCATCGACCTGGCCGTCGGTGTCATCATCGGTGCGGCCTTCGCACCCATCGTTGCTACGCTGGTCGAAAACATCATCATGCCGCCCATCGGCTATCTCCTGGCAGGCGTCGACTTCAGCTCCCTCGCCATCAACATCCCCACACCCACCGATCCCGTGCCGATCAAGTACGGCCTGTTTCTGAACGCCCTCATCAAATTCATGATCACGGCGTTCGCCATCTTCCTGTTGATCAAGGCCATCAACACCATGAAGCGCCCGGCACCCGGCGAGCCGCCGGCACCCCCGCCAACCGAGCAGTACCTGAAGGAAATCCGCGATCTACTCGCCAAGCGCCCGATCGCTTGATAGCCGACAAATACCTGGCCACGCCTCGTTCGCTGACAAAGCGGACGAGGCGTTTTTCGTTACGAAAGTGCGGGCTCGGATAGCAGATCGTCGACATCCAGCCGCCGGGTGAACATCGCCAGGTTGCCTGCATCGTCCTGCGGCCAATCCTGCTTCGGCCGGTCCCAATACAGCTCCACCCCATTCTCGTCGGGATCGCGCAGGTACAGCGCCTCGCTGACGCCGTGGTCCGATGCCCCGTCGAGGGCGATGCCTGCGGCCATGACACGGCGCAACGCGTCGGCCAGTGCTGCTCGCGTCGGATAAAGGATCGCGGTGTGAAACAGGCCCGTGGTGCCGGGCGGAGGCGGCGAGCCGCCTTTGCTCTCCCACGTGTTCAGGCCGATGTGATGATGATATCCGCCCGCCGAAATGAACGCCGCCTGCGTGCCGTAACGCTGCATCAGCTCGAACCCGAGTACGCCGCAATAAAACGCCAGCGCGCGATCGAGATCCGCCACCTTTAAATGAACGTGACCGATCCGCGTGCCCGCAGGTATGGGAGCCGCCATGCGTCGATCTCCGGACGAGGCGGCGCTAAGCCGCCGGCTTCAAGGTTTCCAAGAACCCGCGCAGGTCGCGCGTGACGTGGTGCACATGCGCGGGCAGCGTTTCCCAACGCTCGACTTCGAGCTGGATGGGATGATCGTGATATGCCGAGTGCACCAGCACCGTCGCCATACCGAGCGCGTGCGGTACCTCGAGATTATGCGGCATGTCCTCGAACATGGCTGACTGCCGCGGCGCAACGCCATGCCGGCGCACCATGCGATCGAACGCGTCCGCCTCGGGCTTGGGTACATATTCGCACGCGATGATATCGCAAATGTCCTCGAACTCCTCGAGGATACCGAGCTTCGCCGCCACCCGCTCGGCATGCGTGCGCGAGCCGTTGGTGTAGATCAGCTTCCGCCCTGGCAGCGACGCGATCGCCGCCCGCAACTCCGGTGCGGCCTGCACCACCGACAAGTCGATGTCGTGCACGTAGTCGAGGAACTTCTGCGGGTCCATCTTGTGCACGCGCATCAACCCGGCGAGCGTCGTTCCGAACTGCCGATAGTAGCTCTTCTGTAGATGCCGCGCGTGCGCATAGGGCACGCCCAGATACTTAGCGATGAACTCGCCCATCCGCGTATCGACTTCGGCAAACAGGTTGCACTCGGCCGGGTAGAGCGTGTTGTCGAGATCGAAGATCCAGACCTGCGTGTCAGTGAACGCACACCGCGTGACGATGGCATCGGCCACCGCATCGATCGCCCGCGGCCGCGCCGCGAGGTTTGCCGATGCTGCGGACCGGCGCGTCATGCCTTCTTCAGCGTGCGTGCGCTGACGAGCGTACCGGCACCGTGATCGGTCAGCAGCTCCAGCAGCACGGAATGCGGCACCTTGCCGTTGATGATGACGACGGCCTCGACGCCCGCCTCCACCACCTCGATGCACCCTTCGATCTTCGGGATCATGCCGCCCGTAATCGTTCCGTCGCGGATCAGTTCGCGCGCGGTCTCGATGTCGAGCGCACCGATCAGCTCGCCGGACTTGTCCAGCACGCCTTCGACGTCCGTGAGCAGCAGCAGGCGTTTTGCGCGCATGCGTGCCGCAAGCGCAGAGGCAAACGTATCGGCATTGATGTTCAGGGTGTCGCCCTCACGGCTGATGCCGATCGGCGCGATAACGGGAATGAGGTCGGACTTGGAAATGACGTCGACGATGTGCGGATTGACCTCGAGCGGGTCGCCGACATAGCCGATGTCGACGGCCTTCATCTGGTTGCTTTCCGGATCAGGCAGCTCCGTCACCCGGCGGGCGATCATCAGGTTGGCATCCTTGCCGCAGATGCCGACCGCCTTGCCACCCTGGCTGTTGATCGCCGACACGATCTCTTTGTTGATGGCGCCGGCCAGCACCATCTCGACCACTTCAACCGTCGGCTTGTCGGTGACGCGCAGCCCCTGCACGAAGTCCGACTTGATCTCCAGCTTCTTCAGCATGGCCGCGATCTGCGGCCCTCCACCGTGAACGACGATCGGATTGACGCCCGACTGCTTCAGATAGACCACGTCCTGCGCGAACGCCTTGGCGAGTTCGTCGTCGCCCATCGCGTGGCCGCCGAACTTTATGACGACCGTCTCCTCGTCGTAGCGCAGCATATTGGGCAGCGCCTCGGCCAGGATGCGCGCCTGCACATGCGCCGAAACGTCCGACGTATCGGGCAGCTGAGATTGGGTGGACGAGGGTGACTTTGCGGTGGCCATGGGTGGCGTAAGATCCCGAACTAGCGCACAATTTTCAGCGCGGAGGCCGCGCGGCAGTGCACTTATATCGGCAAAACCGGGCACCTCAACGCTTTTCATGCGCCGCTGCCCGGCAACAGGTGGGCAACATGCCGCCGCACCCACCCCGCGCCACGTGCGTTTTTTACACCGATCGGCTAACGTCTGTTGTAGCAACGAGATTCGCTTGCGCCGGTTCAGCGGGGTGTTGGGTTGGCAGACCGTTTCACATCACAAGCATTGGCGCGGCCGGAACAAGGGCCGTCCGGCCAGCCTATGGGCAATATGATCGCCACCGAATTCGCGACCCGGATTCCCATGTCGCCGTTCCTGACGGCGACGCTGGCGCGCGCCGCCGATTACGCGACGGCTCAGCAGCACCGCGAAGTCTCGGTTGAGCACTTGCTTCTGGCACTGACGGAAGATCCCGAGGCTTCCGTGGTTCTGAAGTCCAGCCAGATCGATATGGCGCGCTTGAACGACGAAGTTTCGGACTTCGTCGGGCGGATCGAAGATCGCATGACAGAGGCCGGCGCGTCGGTCGCCATTTCCGTCGAGCTGCGGCGCATCCTCGAAGCGGCCGCCGCCGCGGCCCAGCAAGGGCGCCGGCGCGAAATCAACGGCGCCATCGTGCTCGCGGCCATCGTCGGCGACGGCAAGAGCGCCGCCGCACACATGCTGCGCAGCCAGGGCCTGACGTTCGAAGAAGCCATTCGCGCCCTGCAGCGCGCCGCGCAGGCCAAACCTGCAGCGCCCGCGGCGCCGTCCCCGCCGCAAGCCAGTGCCGAAGATCTGCTGGCAACCGCCCGCGAGCGCGTGCAATCGCGCGCCGCTGCCGCCACCTCGCGCGACGCGGCCAGACCCGAACCGCAGGAGCCGGAACCGGCACCATCGTTCGGAGCGCCGTCGCGCCGGTTCGAAAGCGGCCCGCCCCCCGAGGTCGATCCACACCCGGCCGCCATCGATCCGCAGCCAGCTCAACCGTCGTCCGATTTCGACCAGGATTTCGAGGCGACATTCTCCGATCACGACACGGGTCCGCCTGCGTCCCCGATCGAGCCGATGCATCGGAACGAGCCAAGCTTCGGCGCGCCGCCATCAAATCTGCGCGCTGATTCCGACGTAGCACGTCCTGCGCTCGCGCCCCCTCCAGCATCGCCACCGTCCGATCGCGCGCCGCAGCAGCGGCGCGGAAACTCGTGGGCGCCACCTGCGCCACGCGGTGCGCCGCCCCAAGCAGCACCGGGGCCAGGTGCCCGTGGCGGCCGCATGCCGCCGCCGTTGCCGCCAAGCCCAGGGCCGTTGCAGGTTCCGGGGCAGATTCCGGCTCAGTTCCCGTCGCCGGGCGGACCGGGGTATGCCGGCCAACAGGCACCGCGCGGCATTCCACAATCACGCGTGCCGTGGCCCGAAGCCATCGAACCGCCGAGCGCACCGGTCCAGCAGTCCCGTCCCGATGGCGCGCG
>JAKAXS010000574.1 GCA_021816505.1 Pseudomonadota bacterium | reverse complement strand
GAGAGAATCCCAGCATCATCGCAAAGAAGGCCGCCAAGACCGCTATAGGTAGGAGGATCCGGTTCGCGATTGCGGTCGCGATCAGATGGATCATGGTGAGGCCGTCTTGAATGGCTGTGGGCCATCCGGCCTTAAACGCATCCCGCTTTGTGATGTTCATCGTTCACCTCCTGAGAAATGGTTGGGCATCACCGCGATGCCAGCGGCGATGCGCCGCACTTCCTCGACATACCAGTCCGGCAGATGATGGTCGGCCGCCATCTCGCCCAAAATCGCGAGTTGGCCCTTGGCCCAGACGGCAGTCGTGTGGGACTTCAGGGCGTCTTTCATGCGCGGATTGTCGTCCAACGGATGCCGGCAGTGGCAGCATGTCGCGTAGCGTTCCCATGCAAGCGAATCAGTCACCGGGCCTCCTTTTTCGCGCATTCCCCATCACCCTCGACGTCGGCTTCCGCCAAAGCCTCCCGAACCACCTGCGCGGCGTGCTGCAGGTTGTCCGCCAAGGTGCCCAGGAACGCGAACCCGATATCGGGACCGTTGTCCGCAAACTGGAATCTGAGGCGCTCCAGGTGTTGCGCCATCTGGATGATCTCTCGGGCCGGGCCGCCGTAACGACCGAATGTGAGCCCCGTCGCCGCTTCCCATTCCGCCACGGCCTTTTTCAGGTCTTCGTATCGATGAGTACGTCGTTCCACCTCAGATGTGATCCGCGCCTCGATCTTCTCGTGAGCGTCGGCGATCGCCTGGCGTTGCCGCAATTCCACGAGCTTGTCGATCTGCGCGAACCCGCGGCGCATGAGGGAGGCCACAAACGGACGATCGAGCGGATCCGGCTCGAGCGCGGGCGCCTTGACGATCTCGATAAGCCGTCCGCCCTGGACCTCGGTGAGTCCCCATGTCACCGGCAGTTCGACTGCCTGGACGACGCCCGGGAGGGCAACGACCGTCCAGGTGTTGCAGTACCGGAACACGTCTTCAGCCTTGGCGGGCTTCTTCAACTCGCGGAGCCAGTCGCCGCGGTGGACCTTGATCTCCATGCCACAGACGGCGTAGCCCCGGCTCTTCCAAAGATTCATGGCCACCGCATCGGCATAGCCGGTCCCGCCGCCGGTCTTCGGCGCCAGTTCCTCTAGCAGCACCCACTCGGGCGGGGCAAATCGCTGGCGCAGGATCGCGCGCACGGTCTCGGTCGGGCTCAGGCTCATCAGGAAAACTCCCAGGCGCGATAGACACACCGATTCTCGTCAAGCGATCCCTCGTCGTAGGCTATGCCGTTGATGACGGCGACCACATGCTTGGCTACCCTAACAATGAACCGACCATCGGGGTGTTCCGCACAAAACCGCCCCAATGTCATCCGGGATTCTCCGGCTTTCGCGGGAAAGACGTGGCAGATGGTGGTAAACGGCAGGGTCTTTTGCGGCAGATACGTCTTTGCCAACCGGAAAGGTTTCCCGCTTTTCCGTCCGGCGGCAGCCAACAGGTCATAGGCCTGGTCGTAAGGCCACGCCATGACCGAGGCCAACGCGCGCACCGTGCAGTCGTTGCGCTGTTTCGGACGGCGGCTTACGGCACGGCCCGCATCCGTGCGGCAAAAAGACAGCAAACGGCTCCTCATCGCGGTCCCTCCCCATCGTCCGGCGTCTCCGGCAGGTACTGAACCTCCCAGGTCGGGTGCAGGATCGCGCGGCGGCGAGACGGATCATCGTCCCACCGCACGCGCAGGGCGCTGCCTGCGCCGACGATGGTGCCGCGGCGCGGTGCCTCTCCGCCGGTGTACAGGATGGGGGTGCCGCGATAGGCGGGCACCCCATAACAGCGGCGGATGTAGTCTAAGGACATGGCACACTCCCTGTTTCTTTCCGAAGAAGCGCGCACAAATCTTCGATTTGCTTTGCGTGCTCACCGTTAGCTATGAGGTCCCCGCCGGGTTGTCCTAGATGGAGAGCATAGAAAGCGCGGGCGGTCTCGACGGCATAGCGGGCGGCCTCCGACGCATGATGGGTCGCCAACTCATGGGTAGGCGCATCCTGTACGCACGCCGCCGCCCGCGCCGCACGCACGGCAAGATCGTCAATGGTGGCGTAATTCTTCTCGCTGGTTGTGCGTTCCGCAGCGCGCGCATTACAGGCGGCTCGCGCCGCACAGATGTGCGCAAAGGCGATCAGAATGTCGCGGTTTTCGTGGCCGCTCAAAATGTTCTGTATGGTTTTCATTGCCAGATACCGATCCTAGCGAGCCTTGGAGGTTCGCGAATGGGGCACTTTGCGTGCCCGAGCCCGCAGATGGTCGGCTGCTATCCGCTCCACCACGCGCCTCGCGCGAATCTCTGGCTCGCGGTCCACCCAATGCCGAAACGCAAACCACTCCATTAGTCCTCCCACGCGTCCGCGGCGCTGTCGCTCTCGGCCATGCAGAGATCCGCAAGATCATCGGGATCGGCAAGATCCGTGGGGGCGGTGTCTGAATCCTGCCGCCAGCCCAAACGCTTCGCTGGTTGGCGTTTCAGCGTGGATATGGACCGCACAGCCCATCCCATTGACTCCAAAAAGAGGCGTGCGGCCATCTGCCCGGTACCAGAAACCTCGCTGCCCGGCCAAAGGCACGTCAAAGGCCCTCTCGGTTTGTCGCGACGGTAGACCGCGACAAAGCTGCAACCACGCCGGGC
>JAKAXS010000573.1 GCA_021816505.1 Pseudomonadota bacterium | reverse complement strand
GGGGTTTCTATTTCCAGCAAGCTGCAAGTAGAAACAGCATCAGTGTTGGTGCCCGAGGCCCCATTGCATGGTCAGCCCGCTACGGAAAGTCATGGGCAAACTCGGATAGCCGATGGGTGCGATGTGCTGCTGACTCAGCAGGTTCTCGCCCTGGAAGTAAACGCCCAGCCATGGACGCAACTGGTAGAGACCGCTCATGTCCAGCTTGGCGTAGCCAAAGTCCAGATTGCGATTCGGCAACAGCAGGCTGTTGCCGCCGTTGGCATCGGCGTATTCCAGGTACGTCGAGTCATCGCTGCGGCTGGCGTAGGCCGAAGTGAACATTGCCGTGAATTTTGGCGTAGTGTAACTGGCGGTGAAGAAGCCGGTATGCGGAGGACGCCGGAAAGGCCGCGCTCCCACTAGCGGTGAAAGAGCTCCGATGGGAATGCCCTTGTAGGTTGGCGCATATCCTTGCACAAGAGCCTCGTTGTCGCTGTTGAAAGATCGTTGCACGACAGCGTTAAGGTAGGTATAACCTCCGCGGAAGAAGATGTTTTTGCCGAGGCCGGTGTCGACCGAAGCCTTGATCGTGGCGCGGTTCTGAATGAGCTTGTTCAGGCGGTCCTGGCACTCGCCGAAGCCGTAGTATAGCTGCTCAGGCGCGTCGATCTCGCCGTCTTCGACCGCGCTCATCACGTCGAAGGCCGCCTGCGACGCCAGCACCAGCATCGACGCCACGTCGTTGACGAGTTGCTGATAGAGCTGCGTCTGCGCTGCGCTGACGCGCGGACCATGCACGCCGAATTTCAAGGGTGACGCGGCCGCGCCTTCGCCGGCGAACAGCTTGGGATTGCGCTGGAAGCGGCGGAAGATCTCCGTCAGGCCGAGGCAGCACGATTCCAGGTCGCGCAGCGACGTGCTGGCCTTGCGCTTGGCGCGCGAGCGGTCCGACGTCTTTTCCTGGGCGACCCAGTTGATCGTGGCAATCGACGCGACGGCGCCCAGCGCGGCAATCGCCGGCAGCACGGCCGTGAAAGGGTCGGGCGCGTTGCGCGTGTCGCCTTCCGAAGGCGCAGGCACTGTCGGCCCCGGCGCTTCCGGTACGGCCGGCACGCCTTTGTCCTTGTCCTTGCGGCGCAGGCCCTTGAGGTCCAGTGGCTTGATCATTCCCAATCCGCGATGGCCGTCTCGGCGCAGTCATAGCCGTTTCCGGCGCCGGATGCGCACAAAAGACGACCATTCGTGCGGCAAGGATGCGGCAGAAGCGAGCCGCCCCGCACGCATCCGCCGTTCTACAGATCGAAAAATTCGCCCGTGAGCTGATTCAAGACGGAAAGTTTGCCGCCGGCGATGTCGAAGAACGCGCCGTGCAGCGCGATCCGCCCCTTCGCCTCGAGCTGCTGGATGAAGGGAAACGTCCGCAAGTTATCCAGCGACGTCTTGATCGCCTCGTGTTCGAGCGCGCGGACGAGCTTCGAGCGGTCGGTGCCCTGATGCGAGGACAGCACACGCAGGCGCGCGCCCTCCAACATGGAAATCCACTTGGTGATGAACTGCGCCTCGGTCTGAATGGCCGTGTTTTGCTCGATCGCGGCCTTCACGCCGCCGCAGCCGGAATGCCCCATGATGACGATGTGCTTCACGCACAGGTTCAGCGCCGCGTACTCCAAGGCGGCGGAGACACCGTGGAAGCGGCCTCCGGTTTCGTAGGGGGGCACCAGGTTGGCGATGTTGCGCATGACGAACAGCTCGCCCGGCATCGCGGAGAAGATCGTTTCCGGATCGACGCGGCTATCGCAGCAGGACACGATAAACGTATCGGGACTCTGACCGTGCGTCGCCAGCCGCTCGTAATTGTCGACGTTCGGCGTGAAGTGCCGGAAGTGGAAGCGGCGGTAGCGATCGGTGAGGTTCTCTGGAAAATGGGTCATGTGGCTCCGCGCTGCTTCTGATGTTGGCGGACGGACTTGTCCGCGATGGTCTTGGGTGTCGAGGCGGCCAGAACGAGATATCCCGCGATGGCCGAAACGATCGAGCCCACCAGCACGCCGATGCGGACATCGGCTGCGTGCTCGGGACCCGGGAATGCGAGATTACCTATGAAAAGGCTCATGGTGAAGCCGATGCCGGCGAGGAGGCTCGCGCCCAGCATCTGCGGCCACGTGGTGCCCTCCGGCATGCGACCGACGCCGAGGCCGATCGCAAGCGCGGACGCCGCCAGAACGCCGACAGGCTTGCCGATGACGAGGCCCAGCGCGATGCCCAGCGGAATGCTGTCGGCGAGCTTGTCGACCGTCATGCCCGCCAGCGACACGCCGGCGTTGGCGAAGGCAAACAGCGGCAGGATCGCGAAGGTGACCCACGGATGCAGGCTGTGCTGCAGCCGGCCCGCCGGCGCATCGACCGCGCTGAGGCGGCCGCGTGACGCCGTCAGTGGAACGGCGAGTGCGGTCACGACCCCGGCGAGCGTTGCATGCACGCCCGATTTCAGCACGCATAGCCAGATGAACACGCCGATGAGGATGTAGGGCGCGGTGCGCATCACGCCGTTGCGGTTCAGCACGATCAAGCCGGCGATGCCCAGCGCGGCCAGCGCCAACGCACCGAACGACAGCTGCGACGTATAGAAGATCGCAATGATCACGATGGCGCCGAGGTCGTCGATGATGGCGAGCGCCAGCAGAAACA
>JAKAXS010000572.1 GCA_021816505.1 Pseudomonadota bacterium | reverse complement strand
CCGACGTGCTGGAGGATCTGGCGGCCGGCAGGCCCATGGATCGGCTGATTTGCGGCGATGTCGGGTTTGGCAAGACCGAAGTGGCGCTCCGCGCCGCCTTTGTTGCTGCAATGGCGGGGACCCAGGTTGCCGTCGTGGTACCCACGACGCTGCTGGCACGGCAGCACCATCGTCTCTTTGTTGAGCGCTTTGCCGGGCTGCCGATCAAGGTGGCGCAACTTTCGCGCCTCGTGGGTGCCAGGGAAACGGCGGCAGTCAAAGCTGGGCTGAGCGATGGTGACGTCAATATCGTCGTCGGAACTCATGCGTTGTTGTCAAAATCGATCCGATTCAGCTCCCTCGGACTGCTGATTGTTGACGAGGAGCAGCACTTTGGCGTCGCACACAAGGAGCGGTTGAAGCAGATCAAGGCAGACGTTCACGTTTTAACCCTCACAGCGACGCCGATCCCGCGCACATTGCAGTTGGCACTGACCGGCGTGCGGGACCTGTCTCTCATCACAACCCCGCCTGTCGACCGCCTTGCCGTAAGAACGTTCATCATGCCCTGGGATCTTCTGGTCATACGCGAGGCAATTGCGCGCGAGCGATTCAGGGGAGGGCAGTTGTTCTGCGTGGTGCCTCATGTCGAGGACATTCCGCGGATGCGCGAGCGCCTCGCGGAGGTTGCCCCGGATCTGCGTTGTGCGGTTGCGCACGGACGGCTGCCGGCGTCCGAGATCGAGCGCGTGATGACCGAGTTCAGCGAAGGACGGCACGACATCCTGCTCGCCACGAATATCGTCGAGTCCGGACTCGATATGCCAGCCGTCAACACAATCATCATTTGGCGCGCTGACCTGTTCGGGTTGGCCGGGTTGTACCAGCTGCGTGGTCGCGTCGGCCGTGGCAAGCAGCGTGGCTATGCGTACCTGACCTGGCCGGCGACCCATAAGCTTGCAGCCTCGGCGCAGAAACGGCTGGAAGTCATGCAGACGCTGGATACTCTCGGCGCCGGGTTTACACTGGCGTCTCATGATCTCGATCTCCGTGGTGCCGGTAATCTTCTCGGTGATGAGCAGTCCGGCCACATCCGGGAAGTCGGAATCGAACTGTATCAGCAGATGCTGGAGGACGCGGTTGGTGAGTTGCGGGCCGCTGGCGGCAAGCGTGACGAAGAAAGCCGGGACTGGACGCCCACGATCAGTCTTGGGCTGCCGGTGTTGATCCCGGACCAGTATGTAACAGAGCTGCCGGTACGGCTTGGCCTTTATCGCCGGATCGGCGCGCTGCGGACGGATGCCGAGAGCGAGGCGCTCGCGGCCGAACTGGTGGACCGATTCGGCGCCTTGCCGCCGGAAGTGGAAAACCTGCTGACGACCGTCGCCCTGAAACGCGCCTGCCGAACCGCTGGAATAGAGAAACTGGAAGCCGGGCCAAAAGGAATGGTGATCGGATTCCGGGGCAATCAGTTTGCCAACCCCGCCGGCCTTATTGCCTGGATCGGTACACGTGGCGGCCTGCTTCGGTTGCGCCCGGACCACAAGCTTGTCCTGGTGCGCGATATGGATGTGCCCGGGCGGCTCGCCGCCGCGCAGGAGATGGTGGAGAATCTTCTGCGCATCGCCAGCCAGCCGAAGGCCGCGTGAGGGTAGTGGGTCGGAGGGCATCGCTGGCTCTCACGATCCTGGCAACTGTCTTCGGCATCATGACGACCTGCGTTGATGCGGCTGACGTTCCGATCCGGATTGCCGCGATCGGGAGTTTTGACAGTTTCAACCCGTTTATTCTGCGAGGGGTCACGCCTGCAGGGATCAATCGGCTCTGGCTTCCGCTCATGCGACAATCCGCCTACCACGCGAACGTTTTGCGCCCCGCGATCGCCATCAACATGGTCTTGTCGAAGGATCGGCGGAGGCTAACGTTTGATCTAAATCCCCGGGCTGTCTTTTCTAACGGAAGCCCGGTTACGGCGGCCGATGTCCTCTGGACCTTCCGGACTCTTATTGCGCAGGGAGACCCGTTTTTTCGTTCGTATTACAGAATGATCCAATCGATGACTGCCGCAGGAAAGCATTGCGTTGTTTTTCATCTCGCGGCCCATGCGCCGGCGAGCGCGGCGGCGAACATCGCCACCGAGCCAATTCTGCCAAGGGCATTCTGGATCGGAAGGAAGTTCGATACGTTGCTGAGAACGCCACCACCGGCCTCCGGGCCATATCGGATTTCGGCATTTCAGATGGGGACCGGAATTACCTATGTCCGTGTTCCGCACTGGTGGGGGGACGGACTTCCGGGGCAATCGGAGCGCGATACGATCCGGCGCCTGACCTATGTCTATTTCGGAAATCGTGCGGTGGCGCTTCAGGCTTTTCGTGCAGGCGCAATCGACCTTTGGCGCATTGATCAGCCGCGTGAGGGTCGCGCACTTGCAGGTTTGCGGGGTGTCGAGGTTGCATCGTTTCCGATTTCTCTTCCCGCCGGAATGCACGGTTTTGCGTTCAATCTGCGCAAGAAAGTGTTGCAGCAACGTCCCCTTCGCCATGGCCTCGCGCTGATGTTCGATTTTTCATGGATGAACCGGGTATTGTTTGGCGGTGCTTACAAAAGAAACCGAAGCTTTTTTGCCAATTCCGCTCTTGCAGCCCGCATGGATGTTCCGTGGCTGCCGACGAATGGTGCCTATAGATCGGA